>NZ_JBFODV010000075.1:0-12274 GCF_040908495.1 Aeromonas sp. R1-1
GCAGGGGGAGCGGATCAAGGTGATCGACAAACCCTTTGCCCCCAGTAAGCCGAGCAACTACCCGCTCTGGCTGTTTCTGCTGGCGGGCATTGTTGGCGGACTGGGGCTCGGCTGCGGTCTGGCGCTGGTGGCCGAACTGGCGGATGCCAGCCTGCGCCGCTCCGATCAACTGGCCGCCCTGGTCAAGGCGCCGGTGCTCAGCCGCATTCCCTACTGCGAGCCGGTGCCGGACTATCCATCCCACAACGATCAGGCGCTGGATGGGCAGGTGCTGCCCATGTCACCAGAGCCGGGGTGATTGCCGTAAAAGCGGGCTGCCAGCAGGAACCGGAATATGTCTGATTAGGCCTCGTAATGAGGCCTTTTTTATATCATGCAAATAGCGGAGTAAACATCGCGGCATGTCCATAAAAGAGGAGATAGACTTCATTTTCAAATTCCGTTTGTTGACTGTGGTTTTATCCAGTGGTACAAGTGGAGCTGGCATAGGATATTGATAATATCATCACAAATAAGGCGCGGGTTGCTAATGAGCTGTGGCGACATGTAGTAAATAGGAAGTTAGATGGAAGGTAATGATAATACGCTAATAGCACTTTTAGCTAATTACTATTATACCACAAGGGTAAGATATGCAAATTTCGAGAGAGATCTTGATTAAGTTAGAGTCTGGATTAAATGAAATAAAACTGCCGAGGTCTGAAAAGGTGATGATTGCATCGTCTTACTTCTCAATCTGTATGGAGCACCAGAGGTCTATTTTGACACTCATAGAATTAAAACTTTATGGTTCTGCTAGCTCTTTACTTAGATGCTTATTTGAGAGTTATGTGAAAGGACTTTGGTTTCAATATTGTGCATTGCCACAAGACATCGAAAAACTAAGAAAAAATAAGTTCGACAAAAAATTTAGTGCCTTGGTAATTGATCTTGAGAGTAGTCGAAATAGTAATGTCACTGGTTTGTCAAATGCTAAGAAACACATTTGGGAATGTCTAAATAATTATACGCATTCAGGCCCTGCACAAATTGCCAAACGAATATCTGGCTCAAATATTGAGCCAAACTATACAGATGGTTTTGTTAGGGATCTTATTTCCTTTGCTAATAATTATGGGCTTTTAGCAGCGGGACAGTTAGCTTTGTTAAGTAATGATAAAAGTGCACAGCAGCATGTACTTGAAGCTGCAGAGTTGTTGCTTTCGGGTGGTTATAACGAATGGTTCAAGCTCGTAGGTTCGATTAGCCGGTAGGCGTAATCGGACGCTCGCGGTGACACTCCACCTCAATATGGCAATAATGTAACGATCGTTGCCAGTTCGAGAGTGAGTTTTGGGGCGGAGAAGTGGCAAGATAGAAGGGTTTTGGCGAGTTAAAGAAACATATTACAGAAAGGCCGCGAACGTCCGATTACGCTTCGCTAATCGAACCTACGGCCCTCATTTATTCAAAGATCTGAAAGGTGACCTTGGTGATATAGCTGGGTGGATGATCGAGAAACATCCAATGGCAAGCATGGTAAACAAAACCTTGTGAGTTATGTGATAATAGACAATTTAAGAATGATTCCCCACGCTGGGCACTTTTGGTTTGGGGCAAGTATATTGTTTACGGCGCTCTATTTGAGAGTCGTGGTCACGTGGCTCACACCTTAATCGGGAGTTAGCCCTTTTCTCTAAATCGTAATAGGAACAATAATAAATGTTGAAAGGTTCTTCAAATGGCACAGTTTACGCTCACGCTTGGTTTGCGGCATCAGCAAAAAGAACCTTAGAAGCTGATAATTTTGGTGATACTTGTGCGGGAATTACAGTAGTAACGTTAACTGCTTTTATGGTTGAAAGCTATTTTAATTACGTTTGCTCAAAATTATTAAACAAGAGCGAGCTAATTGAAACAGTGCTTGATTCCAATGCACCACTAGATGTTGTCGCAAGGCGTTATGATTGCGGAAAGAACTTGAGCTTCGAACAGAGAGTTGCAAACGCATACGGTATTGATGAACGGTATGAGTTACTCGTTAATAATCTAATCAAATTTTTACACGGGGAAAAATCTAAAAAATTAACAAAGTATTTCGAAGAGAACGGAAAAGATGGTGCTGACTTTACGGAAATAGATAACAAATTTAGAATTCCACCTATTGTCAAATGTAAGGCAATCTTAGATACGGTATCCCGTGACGAGCAAAAAAACCATGATTTTGTAAATGTAGTCGAGCGTTTGTTCTCGGCGAGAAACTCACTTGCTCATGGTAAAACTGAAAATGTAAGCCATACCTTTACCGTAGATGAAGAAGTGTCGCCAGCAAGTTGTCCTTCAGTCATAGCTTCTTGGCAAGAGTCGTGTTCTTTGGAAAAAGCACAAAGTTACTATATAACTTGTGCTGAAATAGTGAACTATATTGGTAAGTTAGCATTAAAAGAAGAACACCCATTATTAATATTGTCATCTCAGCTATCAGGACTACAGGGCGAACAAATTGTTTAAGTGTGATTCGCCACGCGTGGCATTTTTATTACGTGTTTAATTAAGTGATTAAAGTGGTTTACAGGGGGCAGGATTACATTTTTTATCCCACTCAGTTGAGTGTTGATATAGCGTGATAATGATGGCCTTGGCGATCGCCCCCCGGCCTCATCGCCGCCCCAAAAAATCAGGGAGCCATAGCTCCCTAATCGCGACACACGGGGTGATAAATCAGCCGATGGCGGGTGCTAGTTGCCCGTTGACGGGCTGCTGGCGTCCCTGATTACGGCGTTGATAGCGCCAGGCCAGCAGTAGCGGCATACCGAGCAGCAGCTGGGCGGCCAGCGGGATCTCCTCGATGGGGGCGGCCAGTGCCCCTTCCGGAATAATGCCCCCCTCAATTTCGGCCGCCAGTTTGAGCTGCAAGGCATTGCCAAAGTCGGCGAAGGTGGTGGCGTTGATGACAAATGCATCCTGACCGCCCGCCACGTTCTCCACATACCACTCTTGCAGCACCCCATCGGCATAGTCCTGACCTATGGTGATGCCGTTGATGGTATCAATGCCGGAGGCGAGCAGTTGATCCCGCACGGTGGCGGTATCCAGCCCGTTGTTCTGGATACCGTCACCCGACACATCCATCACCTGGCGGGCGGCGGTGAAGTTGTTGGTATCAAACTGCTGGGCACCAAAGGCCATCGCCGAACCGGGGGCCGTCATCCCCGCATAGGGGCGGACCAGGGCATCCAGGGTGGCGGCGAAGTTGTTGATGGAGGTCATGTCGTAGAGGTGGAACCAGTCGGTCATCAGACTTTGCTGGTTGCTGCTGCTCCACATGATCATCTGTACGGCGATGGACCCGAGTTTGCCACCACTGGTGTCGAGGATGGCGCTTTGTACATCCTGACTGTAAAAGGCGTCCACATACCCCTGTAATTGCAGATTGAATTCCGATGAACTGACGCTGCCCGACACATCCATCAGCAGTTGCAGTTCGGTATCGACTTCGGTCAAGGCGTATGCGGGGGAGGTTACCAACAACATCCCCACCAGCCCTGCCAACGGTTTGAGTTTCATTGCTCACTCCTTCTCCCTGGCGCTAGTGCCAGCAGGGGGAATGAATAAAGCGTGCCAGCTTTGGCGAATCCTCTGACTTGGCTTGATCCGGGTGAGGCTGGGCAGGCATGGAACTTGCGAGAACTTGCGTCAGAGGTCAAAAGCGCTGATAACCGGCAGGAGTTGCGATGGAGATCCGTCCCTGGCAGTGGGCACCCAACTGGCTGCTACTTGGTTTGGCCAATCAGTGGGGCATGGTGTGGCTCAATATGGGCCACTTCAACCTGCTGGTGGTGTTGCTGATTGCTATCTGGTGGCAAATTGCATCGCGGGTTGCACCGAGCTGGCGTCCGCATCCACTGGTGCTCGCCCTCTTTATCCTGCTGATCCTGATCCCCAGCGCCAGCTGCAAGGCGCTGGCCTGTCTGTTGCTGGTGGCCTCGCTATGGCGCCGTCATCAGAGTGGCGATGAGCGGGCGGTGTTGCAGATTGTGCTCGCCTTTACCGTGGCGGTGTTGTGGGGGCAGCAGGTGTTTGCCCTGCTCTCCGGCCCTGTGCTGGCGCTCGACGCCTGGGGGGTGGGCCAGTGGTTGCAGCTGCTGGGCTGGGAGACTCGCCTTGATGGCAATCGCATCGAGCGGCTGGGGGGCCATGCACTGATCGTGCTCAAGGGGTGCTCCTCGTTTTCTCAACTCTATCTGGTGGTGCTCTCCTGGCTGGTCTCCTGCTGCTGGCTGGTGCCGGATCGGCCCCTCTACCGGCAGTGGCCCATGTTGCTGCTGGTTTGCCTGCTCTATATCGGGGCCAATCAGCTGCGGCTGGTGCTGATGAGCCTGGATCTGCGCTGGTATGGCTGGCTGCATACCGGCTCGCTGGCCCAGCTCTACCAGTGGGCCATCATGTTGTTGGTGATGACCATCCTCTTTATCCGGGGGCGCCGTGATGCGTCTGTCTAAGGGATATCTGCGGTTGGTGGCGTTATCAGAGCCGGGTGGTCAATATGATGCTGCTGGTGATGACCATCCGCTTTCTAAGGGAGCGCCATGATTCATCTATCTAGGGGATATCTGCTGCTGTTGCTGGTGGCGCTGCTCAGTGCTGCCGCCATGGGCTGGCGTTATCAGAACCGGGCAGTTAACGAGGGGGCCAAGCCCATGCTGCTGGAGCTGGTCCAGTTGGGATGGCGCTTGCGGGTGGCCACGCCGGTATTGGGCGGCACCTATGTCAGCTATCAGCTGGCCCATCCCCGCTGTGACGGCCTGTTGCAGGCCATGCTGGTGGCGCCGGATCAGGAGGCGATGTCAGTGACGCTGGCGAGTGAAGGGATGAGTCAGGGGGTAATGTTTTTAGGCGAGTTGCACCAGAGCCCGCCGCTGCTCTCGTACCGTCTTACCCAGGGTTGGCGCAAATTGTGGGGGCTGACCCCTTATCCCCTATATCGGGTGGCCTTGCCGACCACCTGCCTCGGCCTTATTGCGCCGCCGCTGGGGTGACCGACCCCGATTCACCGTTTGGCAGAATGCGGATCAGCAAGGTATTGGGGGCCAGCATGGGGTCATAGCGGGGCTCCAGTTCAATGGCGCGAGCTCCCAGCAAGCGGGTGAGGGCTGTCAGTCGCACGCTCGCCATCCGCGCACTCTCCAGCATGTCGGTTTGCAGCCCGGGGCCGCTTACCAGCGCAATCCGGGCCGGATCCTTGCGTCCTAAAAACTGATGCAGCAGCTGCTCCTGATCCGCTGGCAGTTGTGTCTCCGCTTGCTGGTACTGCAGTTGCAGCTGGGGCTGTTCGGCCATTTGCTGTTCCCGCAACTGGTTGAGGATTGGCAGGGTCTCATTGACCGGCTTCTGACGGGCGCAACCGGTGAGGATCAGCAGCGGCAACATAAGGGGCAACAGGCGGCGCAGGGCGCTGTCTTTGGCTGTGGAGCGGGGAGTCTGGTTGGCCATACGCAGTCACTTCAGGAGGATGAGTTGGCACCAGTTTGCAATGTTTTCAATCCCTTGGCCAGTTGTTCAATCTCGCGGCGCCACTGGATCCAGGCGGCAGAGGGCAGTTGCTCTGCTACCTGCCAGCGGGTCGGCAGCTGATCCCGCAGGTGCTCCAGCAGCAGGGCAGCCTCGACTTGATAGCGGGCCTCCTGCTCCAGCCAGGCGAGCCAGCGCAGATCTTCGATGGCTTGCTGCAACAGCAACAGATCGTGGGAGAGGCGGTGCGCCTCGCAGGCTTGCGGGCCGAGCAGCATAAAGTCGCTCTCCCGCCCGTCGGTGGGGTCATAGGGCAGGGCGGTGGGCATGCGGCCATGCCACTGCAAATAGCCCTCGGCGCCGCTTTGCCATAGATAGAACCCGGCGGCTCTCGGGGTGCCCAGATTGTAAAACCAGGGGGTGACCTTGTGCTGGCGTACCCGCGCCACATCGGCCTTGTCGGCGCCAAAGCCTGCGTTGATCAGGGCAATCTCCACCTCTGCCAACAGACCAACCTGACCCGGGTGGTTGAAGTGGCCCGCACGGATCACCGCCGGATCCCGCCGTTTCATCTCCCGCGCCAGGGTGGTGATGGCTGGCAGGGTGGCAAGATCGGGCTCATCAAACAGGCTCCATGCCAGCGGCGGCAAGCCGCTGGCGGTCAGCCCCTGTTGCCGCGCCTGCCACTGATCAAGCTGGCTGGCAGGGTCACTCCCCCAGCGCTTGAGCGGGGTATAGGCCAGCAGGGGCGGCACAAAACCGAGCCCCACCGCCTCTCCCATGACCTCCCGCATCCCCGCCTCATCTTGTGGCAGGGCGGGCGAGAGGCCGCTGATCCCGAGTTTGGCGAGCCGCTGCAGATCGCAGCGACTGGCCTCGGCGATCTGCTCTTTTAACGCCTCGGGGTTGGGGCTCAGCCAGTTCAGATAGGGGGGCGCTTCGACATAGATGCCGATCGGCTTGCTGGCCGCGGGCAGGGTCAGCGGCAGCACCTCGATAGTCAGCGGTAACTGCACCAGTTGCTGTTGGCTGAGCAGCTGAATATTGCCGAGATAGCGCCCCGCCGGCGCATCGCGGGGGATGGTGATCTGCAGCACCAGACGCCGAGGTACGTCTGCCAGCAGGGTGAGCCCGGCGATCCCCTCGACCAACTCCTGATCCGAGGGAGCCAGCAGGGTGCCGCTCGCCTGCGGGCGAACCAGATGCCACTTGCCGTAATAGGGGGTCAGCGCCAGCGGCGATCCTGCCTGCTCGGGGGGCTGGATCACCAGCAAGGGGGCCGGATCGTCGGTGGCGGCGTAGATGGCAAACTCCAGCAACAGCTGGCTGCCACGGGCCGCCAGCACCGGTTGTGAAGCCTGCTGCAACGCATCGGCCGCAGATAGCGGGGCGATCTGCAGGGTTGGGGCGGCATCCGCAATTGGCGTGAGGCTCAGTTGCTGCGAAGCAGGGGCTGGGGTTGGGGAATAGGGGGCCAGAGTCCACTTTTCCAAAAACAGCTGGCGCTGCTTGGTCAGCACGATTGCGGTAGCGTCGGCCAATACGGCGAGATCTTTTCCACTATTCGGAAGAGCCTCTTTGCTGGTGGGGATCGGATAGGGGGCAAGCAGCAGCCCTGCCAGGTATTTGGCATCCGGTGAGTGACCCACCAATGTGATAGTGAGCGGGCCGCCGGGGTGGTTCAGGGTGACATGGACCGGGCCGCCTTGACGCGCCCCGAACAGCAGCCAGGGATCCGGATTTGGCAGTGCCTCGCGAGATTGTCCCGCCAGATAGCGCTGCGTTAGCCACTCCTGCGGTTGCCACTGCTCGGCCCAGATGGGCTCGCCATTGACCAGTACGCTGCGCTCGAAGGGGTGGGGCAGGTACTCCCACTCGCCGGGATCATCGAGCCAGAGGGTGAGCTGGTAGCGCCCTTTGGCCAGGTCCAGTCGCACTCCGTCGAGATTGCGCAGCCCATCGCGCACCAGAGCATCGCCGGAGGGGCGCAAGATGGGGGTGGGGTGGCCAATCAGCCGGGGATCCCCCGGGCTCAGGGCCTCAAAGCCGGTAAAGCGGGGCGCAGCCGCCGCCCCCAGATCCAGCGCAATGGTGCCCGCAGGCAGAGTCAGACCGGGCTCCCAGTACCAGCGGTAAATGGTCATTGAGGGGGCGTTATCGGCCATAAAGAGATAGAGCTTGGTGAGTTTGTCCAGCGCCAGTGCTCTGGGTTGGCTGGTGCGCCACTCACTTAAGGCAAAGCGCTGGGTGAAGGGGCCGGGGGCGACAATTCGCTCCAGATTGACCCGGCTACGGTAGTTGACCGAGGCCTCATCATCGATACGCAGGATCAGTGTTTGCGGGCGGGCGCTGGGGTTATGGCCCTCGATCACCAGTTCATCATCGCTCCCTATTGGCCAGTAGTGGGTGCTCAGATCGAGCCGCTGGGGTGTCTGGTTACCTGTCATGGGCAGCGGGGTCTGCCCCTCCAGCCGGGTGGTGGCCATTGCTGCATGGCAGCAGAGCAGGATAACCAGCCAGAGCCCTCTGCTCATCCGGCCAGCCCCTTTAGCCAGTTGTTCAGCTCGGCAGCCTTGTGATCCCAGCTTTGCAGGGCCACCTGCTGCTGGCGAGTGTGGCGCCCTTCGCTGCGGGTGAGCCCCTCCCAGCCACTCTCCTGAAACCAGCTCGGATTGGATTGATCAAAGGCGGCCCGGTTGATGGCCTGGGCCAGGCTCTCTCCATCGTGGGGCAGCTGGATCTGATCCCGATAGCCATCGAGAGCCGGAAAATCGGTGCTGACGATGGGGCGCCCTGCGGCCAGATACTCGCGCAATTTCAATGGATTGCAGGCACGGATCTGGGCGTTGTCGACAAAGGGCAGCAAACTCACCTGCCAGTGCTGGGCATAGGCCGCCAGCGTGTGATGGGGACGGGGCCCCAGCAGATGGATATTGGGGAGCCCCTTGAGGGGGGAGATATCGGTCTGGACCGGGCCAATCAGCACCAGATCCCAATGGGGCAGGGCGGCGGCCGTCTCTGCCAGCAGGGGGATATCAATCCAGTCGCTCAGGCTGCCGTAAAATCCGGCAATGGGACGGCCGGAGGGGAGATCCGCCGGGCGCTCTCTGGGGGGCATAAACAGTTCGAGATCCACACCGTGGCTGAGCAGCCGGGTTTTATGGGGGGGAAAGCGGCTGGCCAACGCGGGGCTGGCGGCCAGAATGAGATCCGCTTTTTCCACCAGTCGGGCCTCGCAGTGGGCGATGGCTTGATGATCCACCCCCGCCAGCGCCGAGAAGTCATCGCCGCAGTAGTAGATGACCGCCCGCTCTTCGAGCTTGCCAATCAGATCGACGGCGCTGGGCAGGGAGATCCAGAGCAAGGGGCGATCCAGCTCGGGCAGCTGACGCCGGATCTGCGCCGCCAGCCAGTGGCCATTGATCTTGCCCGCCAGCCGACTGCCCGGCAGTGGCAAGGCGAGCGGCGGCAGTACCCGAGGGCTGCTGACCTCTGATGGCGCAACCGACTGGCCGCCAGCATGGCGCGCGCTGCGTAGAACCGCCCCCAGTTTGCGGACGATGCGGGTGAGATCATGCAGGGTAAAGCGGGGACAGCGCATGCCGATGGAGTTGACCCAGAGCACTTGATAATCGGGCAACAGACGCTTGATCAGGTGTTGGGTGCTGGAGGGGTGCTGGCCCCAATCCTCGCCCAGCACCACCAGTTGCGGCAGTGAGTGTGGTTTCATGCAAAGGTCTCCGAAGCGTGTGCGGGGCCGCTGTGATCCTGTGGTTGCAAGGGGCGCAGTACTGTGGCCGGTACACCCGCTGCCAGCACACCTGCGGGCAGATCCCGGGTGACGACGCTGCCTGCGGCGACAATGGTGCCCGCGCCTATGGTGACACCGGCCATCACCATCACCCCTGTGCCAAGCCAGACATCCTGCTCCAGCACAATGGCCCCCACCTGTTCATCGCGATCCGGCAGGCCCCGGGCGCGATCGCGGGCGTTGATCGGATGCCCCGGGTAGCCCGCCAGAAAGGCACGCCCTGCAATCCTGACGTTATCCCCCAGCACTATCTTGCTTCCCACCGCCAGGGTGGTCTGCCAGCCAATCCCGACATTGCGGCCAATGACCAGCCGTGGTGTCTGGCTCGATGCCCGGCCGCTGATGGTCATGGCGGCGCTGAGACGGCAGTCGGCGCCGATCTCGATGGTGACCGGACCGCTGATATAGGGGATGCCGCCATAGAGATAGAGGCGCGGGGCGGGGGCCGTCAGGCGAGATTGAAACAAGGGGGTCCACCAAAGGGTGCGGGTCAGGGTCGCCAGCGCGTTGCTGCCCAGCAGATAGAGCCGATAAAGCAGCCGATGCAGGGGAGGGATCACGGGGAGTGACCAGTGGCGGGCACTTTTGGCCAGACGCCATACCCGGCGGGCCAGTGGCGTCTCCCCCTGTTTGGCCCAGCTTTTCATCCGGTGCAGGTTGATGGTGTTCATGGCGACCTCTCCCTTTGGTGCAGTCCGTTGCTCGCTATGCAGAAAGCAGGGATCGGGCCAACAGGACGACCCCAGCGTGATCGGGCCAAATGGGGCTAAGAGGAGGGGCAGATTGCGCCGGTCGGTGCAATTTGCAGCCAGCGTTGTGCAAAACGCAAATGCCAGTCTCATTCTGGGCCTGTTCAGGCCGGTTAAGCCGCACAGAGGGGCTATCGCTTCAGGGCGGGAGTGAGTGGCGTGGGCTTTGCATTAGCGGTAGCTGACCCGAAGCGGGATGCTTCGGGTGGCTGGGAGGCCCTATGAAACTTGGTGTGAACCAGATTGCCATGCTCTATTACGCCGGCGGCTTGCTCCTGATGAAGGGGATCTCCCTGCTGATGCTGCCGGTGCTGACCCATCAGCTGCTGCCTCGTGAATACGGCCAGCTGGAGGTGCTGCTGACCCTCATCAATCTGGGTTCCCTTATTTTGGGCTTCGGGCTGGTGGATGCCCTCTACCGCTTTGCCGGATTGGCGAAAGATGAGCAGGAGCGCCAGCAGGTGGTGGCCCGCATGTTTGGTCTGGTCTGGCTGATCGCCCTGGCCAGTCTGGTGCTGCTCTGGCTGCTGGCACCTCTGGTGCAAGCCGGGCTGCCGGTGGAAACCCGCCTTGCGGATGTGCGCTGGGTGCTTTGCGCCCTGCCGTTTGAAGGGGTGATCGGCGTGCCGCTGGCATGGCTGCGGATGCGCAATCAGGCCCGGCTCTTTTTCGTGGCGACCGCAGGAAAGGCGGTGATCCAGTCCCTGCTGACTGGCTGGTGGCTCTGGCTCGGCTGGGGCGTGAGTGGGGTGCTGGCCTCCGGCACCCTGACCTGCGTTGCACTGGCGCTGCTGCTCAGTCTCTGGCAGTGGCGAGATAGCGGGATCCGCTTTGACTGGCAGCACTATCGGCCGCTGCTGCGCTATGGATTGCCCCTGGTGGTGAGCGGGCTGGCAGGTTTTGCCCTGAGCGGACTGGATCGCTGGCTGCTGGCCGATGTGGTGGGGGAGGCGCTGCTTGCCTACTACGCGGTGGCGGGCAAGCTGGCGCTGGCGGTGGGGCTGTTGCTGCAACCCTTTGCTCTCTGGTGGTATCCCCGCCGTTTCATGCTGCTGCGCGAGCCGGATGGACTGCGGCTCAATGCCCACTACAGCGTGATGGGGTCGGTACTGGGGTTTGTCACTGCGGGGATTGTCGGGCTTACCGCCCCCTTGCTTATTCGCTGGCTGACTCCGGAGAGCTATCATGGAGCGATCGCCTATATTCCGCTGCTGGTGCTGGGTATGGCGGTGCGCAATGTTTCGGACTTGCTCAATGTCGGCTGCTTTAGCGGCGAGAAGAGCAATGCCCAGATGGTGATCAATCTGGGCTGCAGCGCCCTTGGGGTAGCAGGCTTTCTGCTCGCCATCCCCCCCTTCGGGGTCGCCGGGGTGATCTGGACCCTACTGCTGGTCTATCTGGTGCGGGCGCTGGCCTTTTATCTGGTGAGCCAGCGGTTGCTGCCGCTGCCGTATCGCCTCTCGACCCTCTGGGCCAGTTCGCTCGGGGCGCTGGCGATGGTCTGGCTCGGCCAATGGTGGGCAGGATCATGGCTCGTCTAACGCCAGCCATCTGGGCAAGCGCCATCTGTCTGGTGCTGGCACTGCTCTGGTGGCGGCTGCCCCATCCCTTGCTGCTGCCGGTGCTCGGCCTTGCCATTCCCGCCATCTGGTTTGCCCTGCGCTGGCCCTTCTTGATGGTGCTGGGGTTTGTCACCTTCTCCTTCTTTCGGCTGCATGAGGTGTTCCCCCAGCTCTATCCCCTCAAGATCCCGCTGCTCTTCTCGCTGGCCGCCATCGGCGCGCTGGTCTGGCACATTTTGCTGACCGGCCGGATCAAGCGCTACTGGAGTC
Organism: Aeromonas sp. R1-1; assembly: GCF_040908495.1. Taxonomy (NCBI): domain Bacteria; kingdom Pseudomonadati; phylum Pseudomonadota; class Gammaproteobacteria; order Aeromonadales; family Aeromonadaceae; genus Aeromonas; species Aeromonas sp. R1-1. Next base: position 11,883 of record NZ_JBFODV010000075.1, read on the forward strand.
CAGCGCTGAGCTGGCTGACGGCTTTCTTTGTGATGGTCTCCATCGGTGTGCTGTTTGCCAGCAACCGGGGCGAGGCGATCGCCACCTGGACCGGCAGTTACAGCAAGATCTATCTGATGACCCTGGCCACCGCCTGGCTGGTGCGCACCCCAGGGGATTTTGCGCTGGCGGTGCGTACCTTCGTGGTAGCGGGCTGTCTGGTGGCGTTGGTGGCCCTCTACAACAAGGCGAGCGGGATCGGGCTGGTGGAGGGGACCCGGGTGACCATAGGGCGCGAGCTGGGCTCTGTGCTGGGTGATCCCAACGATCTGGCGCTGGTGCTGCTCTTTCCTGCCGGCTTTTCGCTGAGCTTGCTGCTCAATCAGGGCAATGGGGTGGGAGGGCGTTTACTG
>NZ_JBFODV010000076.1:0-9471 GCF_040908495.1 Aeromonas sp. R1-1
GGCAGCTACAGCTTCACGCCGGTGAAAGACTTCGCTGGAGCCCTGCCGGTGGTGGGTTACACCACCAACACCGGCGCGAGCTCGACACTGACGCTAACCATGAAGCCGGTGGTCGACGGTGTGACGCTCAAGGTTGAGCTGGTGAGTGGCGGGTTTGTGCCGGGGGCGGCGAAGGTAGAGCAGATCCTGTCCGACCTGGCTGGCAAGACGCAGTCTAAATTGCCGACCCCTGGCGATGATTATCTGGTTTCCAAGGATGGCAGCTGGGTCTTGGGCGGTGACGGCAAAGACACCATCAAGTACGGTAGTGGCGACCACTTCTCGGCAGATGGCGGTTCTGGCAATGACATTCTGATCGGCGGTGGCAGTGTCACTGACCATCTGATCGGTGGTGACGGGGACGACATCCTGATCGGCGGCAAGAACGCTACGTCGTCGGTGACTCTGGATGGCGGTGCGGGCAACGACACGCTGATAGCCCAAAGCCTGAAAGCCTCCACCTCTTATTATGGTGGCGATGGTCTGGATGTGGCCTATATGCCGGGTTCGATGAAGGATCTCAAGCTGATTAAGCCTAGTGGCTCACAGAGCTTTGATTACAGTCTCGTGTATAAAGACCCGATTAGCGGTGCTTTGACTTACCATGATTTTTACAGCGTTGAGACCCTTTATCTGCAAGATGGCAAGTATGAGTTCAAGGATGGCAACCTGACTAAGGTGGCAGATCTGGCGACCTTGAAGGTTGATGTCGATTTGATCGATACCGATGGCAGCGAACATTTTACCGAGTTGACTATCAAGGGGTTGCCACAGGGTACTGTGCTTTCGGGTGGCACACTGCAAGCCGATGGTAGTTGGAAAGTACCGGCCAGCATGCTGGATAGAGACGGGAAATTGTCGCTGCAGGTGGAGTTGCCTGTCGGTAGCCAGAATATCAAGGTGACCGTGGTGGCAGGCTCGCAAGAGTATGACATGAATGGTCAGCCGATAGTCGGTGAAGTGAAATATACCGAAGCGGATACCGGCTTTATGGTCAAGCCCACTAACCCGAATGGGGACAATGGTACGTCAGACAAACCTGTCGAGGGTGGGCGTGGTGATGATGTATTGCTGGGAGATATCGGTGGTATCAAGACCTCGGTTGAACCGGGCAAAAATTACAATATCGCCCTGATCGTTGATACGTCGGGTAGCATGAAGTGGGGATTAGATGGCAGCCAATCTCCTGCTGCGGGTAAAGACAGAATGACGTTGACGATTGCAGCGCTGAAAGTGCTGGCCAATCAGCTGGCAGATCATGATGGTGTCGTTAACGTGACGCTCATAGGCTTTCATGAGTGGGCAAGTTCACTGTTGACGATTAACGATCTCTCCAAGAGTAATGTGCAGTCATTTATCGACAAGGTCAGCTCGTTGTCTGCTGGCGGTGCGACCAACTATGAGGATGCCTTTATCAAGGCTACCCAGTGGTTTAACAGCAAGCCTGGCAGCAGCTCCGGATTGACCTTTGAGAATGTCACTTATTTCCTGACCGATGGTGATCCGACGGCTTATAACGGGAACAGAAACGCATCTGAATCAGATGCGATGCAAAAAGCCATCGATGCGTTTGCTCCTTTATCTGGGCAGAGCGAGGTCAAGGCGATCGGCATCGGTAATGGCGTGACGAAGGAGAATCTGAATTATTTTGACAACACGCAGGTGACTGGCTCAGGCAGTAAATATGAAAACACTCTGTTACTGAATGATTTTTCTGGCAATACAGGGCCGTGGAGCGCGAATAGCTGGAGCAGGACTGGCGATAGCTCGGGGAGTGTCACAATGGTCGGTAGTCGGCTGGAGTTGAAAGACAGTGCGAAAAATCAAGCGTCAGTATTTGTCAGCGAAAAAATGACATTGGTGGCTGGTAGCGGTCTGCGCTTCGACCTTGGCAAGGGTAGTGATGTCGACTCCGAAGACAGTTTCTCGGTGCAACTGCAACGCTGGAACGGCACTGCCTGGGTGAATGTTGGTGCCGCGGTGACCTCAGCGGGGACAATCAACAGCGGTGCGCTGGCTGCGGGTGATTACCGTTATGTCTTTACCATAAACGAGTGGGGAAACTCAGGAACGGCTACCCTGACGATCGATAATTTGATTAAGGTGATAGGTGGGCGTCCGCCGGTTGGCCAGCCCGATATCATCACCACGGCAGATCAGCTTAAGGCTGTGCTGGTTGGCAGTTCGACCACCAACACTCCTGCGGCAGTGGGGGCGGATGTCCTGCACGGTGGCGCGGGTAACGATATCCTGTTCGGGGATGCCATCAATACCGATCACCTGCCGTGGGGCACGGCTGGCAACCCGACCAAGCCGGCAGACTGGGTCAATGGCAAGGGGCTGGATGGTCTGACCCAGTTCCTGACCTTGAAAAATGGTTATGCACCCAGCTCCCTTGAGCTTTACGAGTACATCAAGGGGAATGCCAACTCATTGGATGTGGCGGGCGATACCCGAGGGGGGAACGACACGCTGCACGGTGGCCTTGGTGACGATATCCTGTTTGGCCAGGGTGGCAACGATGAGCTCTATGGTGATGATGGCAACGATATCCTTTATGGCGGCACTGGCAGTGACAAACTGTATGGTGGTTTGGGTAACGACATTCTGACTGGCGGCGAAGGTAAAGATTTCTTCGTATGGAGTCAGGGAGATGCGAGTGCCAGCAATCCTGCCGTTGATACTGTCACGGACTTCAAACCGAGCCTGAGTGATCCGACGCTGCGCGACAAGCTGGATCTGAGTGACCTGCTGGATCATGATGGGTCTAAAACGGAGTCATTGCTTAAAAGTCTGTTGTCTGTGTCTGCAGATAGCCAAGGTGTGCATCTCAAGGTTAGCGATTCGGTGGGTGGTTCTGTGACCCAGGAGATTGTGTTGTCTGGCCACACTTTTGGCTCTCTGACCGGTAATAGTGGTGCAACGGCTAGCCAGGTGATCGATTACATGTTGGCCAACAACATGCTCGATATCGATAAGTAAGCCCAACTCGGGGCAATAAAAAAGCGGCAGAGCAATCTGCCGCTTTTTTTTATCTTTGCAGGGAAGCGAAATCAGTTGCCGAGGGTGGCGAACAGGCTCTGCTCCAGGGTGCCGCGGGAGACGCAGACCGGCTTGATGGAAGGGGCCGGTACGCGCTCGCCTGAGGATTCAACGAAGAACAGCTCGGTGTTGCCCTTGACGTTGACGGTGGCCACGCTGCTGTTGCCGCTCTGGGTGATGATCAGGTTGATCTGCAGGTTCGGGTTGCCCAGTGCAACTTTGGAACCCATAGTTCCGCAGTCCAGCCACTCCAGCCCGTCGGCTGATTGGGTGACGTTGGCGGTCATCAGGCCGGAGCCACGCTGGCTGTTTTCGATGGTGAGGCCGTGATCGGTGAACCACTTCTCGGCGCGAGCCCACACCAGATCCACCGGGATCGCCATTTCCTGAGTATTGTTGGTTGCCTTGGCAATTGGCGGGTTGTAGCGATACTCCTCACCGCCGTTATTGTCACCAGCACAACCAACCAGCAGCAGCGCCAATGCGCTCCCCATAATCTTTTTCATCTTGTTTCTCTCGTCCATATCACCAGGCCATTGGCCAACCGGCGCCTATTATCGCCGGAGCGACAATCTCTGTCAGCAACCATCCAGCGTTCGATGTTATGGGGAGGTGATCGGGGTGCTTTACAAAATTGGTTTGCTATCATAGATTTGCTCGAAATTCCTCCATAAGCACCCCTGTGACCAACATGCTCACCCCGGATCTGCTGCAGCAGATCATCGACCAATTGCCAATGAGTATCTTCTGTCGAGATAGTCATGGGCGTTACCTGTTCGCCAATCGTGAGTTCGCCCGTGAAGCCAAGCTGGAGTCGCCTGCCGAGGTAGTCGGCAAGACAGATGCAGAGATGCCATGGGGCGATCTCTTTCGCAGTGAGGATGAGCAGCTGCTTGCCGGAGGCGTGCCGATGCTGTATCAGCAGCTCCATTGCAACCGGGGTGGTGATACCTGCTGGATGGAGGTGCACAAGGTGCCTCTTTACACCCCGCAGGGGGAAGCGTGCGCAGTATTCGGGGTGGTTAATGAGATTGCCCAGCGCAAGAGCCTGGAACAGACGGTCAAAAAGCAGCAGTTGTTGCAGCGTTTTCTGCTCGATGCTATTCCTGACCTGATCCGTTTCGATGATCACAACGGGGTGTTGCTGGAGTGCAATCAGGCGTTTCTCGACTTTATCGGCCAGGGGGCGGATGAGGTGCTGGGTCAGCAACTGCCGTTCCGGCTGGCGGCGCCGCAGGGGATGGGTCATGGCGAGTGTTGTCTGCTGGATGCCAGCGGGCAGGGTCGACACATGGAGATCACCCGGGTCGATGTCCCCGATGGTGATGGCCACTCCCTCGGGATCCTGACGCTGGGGCGTGACATCACCGGCCTGCGCACCACTCAGGCGCAGTTGCAGCAGGAGCAGCACTACGACAGTCTGACCGGACTGCTCAAACTCTCCCGATTCTTGCAGACCAGCCGCCATCTTGGGGGACGCAGTGCCACGCTGGTGCTGGTTGATCTGCACCATTTTCGTGAAATCAACGATCGCTTCGGGATCCGGATTGCCGATCGACTGCTGAGCCAGGTGGCCAAGCGGTTGCAGCAGCTGGTACCGCCGCGTTCTCTGCTCTGTCGGGTCGCTGCCGATGACTTCAGCCTGTTGTTGCCGGATTTCAATGAGCCATTGCAGGGGTGGAGCCAGCATCTGCAGCAGCAGTTGATGGAGCATTATCAGGTGGAAGATCACCGCATCCAGATCCCGGTGTTTCTCGGGCTGGCCCAGGGGAGGGCAAGCGATGCCGAGCGGTTGCTCAGTCATGCCGAGGCTGCGCTGGCGCAGGGCAAACGGCAGCAGCAGTACTGCACCCTGTTTGATCCCGAGCTGCATGCCCGGCTCAAGCGGCGTCAGCTGATCGCCGCCCAGTTGCCGCTCGCCATCAAGTCCGCCCAGCTGGTTGCCGTCTATCAGCCGATCATCTGTACCCGCACTCACCGGCTGCATGGCGCCGAACTGCTCTGTCGCTGGCCCCATCCCGAGCTTGGGATGATCTCCCCCGACGAATTCATTCCGTTGGCGGAAGAGATGGGGATCATCGGTCAGCTTGGTCAGCTGATGCTGGAACAGGGCTGTGCCCAGCTGGCGCAGTGGCAAACTGCGCAGCCGGATATGGTGCTATCCATCAATCTCTCGCCGCTGCAGTTTCGTGATCCGGCGCTCTGTGAGCGGGTCTCTGCCTGCATCGCTCGCCATGGTCTCAAGGCCAGTCAGCTGGAGCTGGAGATCACTGAAGGGGTACTGATGGAGAATGCCGACGAGATTGAGACCAACCTCGACAACCTGATCGCCGCCGGTTTTCAGTTGGCCATCGACGACTTTGGTACCGGTTACTGTTCACTGGCCTATCTGCCGCGTTTGCAGGTGGCGACCCTCAAGCTGGATCGCAGCTTCACTCAGGGGTTGGCCAGCAATAGCGCGACCACCGCTATCGTGCGCTCGGTCATCGGGTTGGGCCATGAGCTTGGGATCCGGATTACGGCCGAAGGAGTAGAGACACCCGAGCAGCAGCTGTGGCTGACCGAGGCGGGGTGTGATCGGCTCCAGGGCTATCTGTTCAGTCGCCCACTGCCGCCGGCGGAGTTTGCTGCCAGCTATCTGGCGTGAGAGATCGTCAGAAACAACAAGGCCACCGAAAGGTGGCCTTGTTGTTTTACGATGGAGGCAGGATCAATCCTGGAAGTAGGTGCCCCAGCCATCGTAATCCACCCCGTATTTTTCCAGGATGGGCAGCATCTTGGCGATATCGGCGACGATCGCTTCGACATTCAGCTTACACTCGATGGTGGCATCGAAGCAGAAGATGGTGGCGCCGTCATCCAGCTCCATCTCTTCGGCATCGGTCACTTCAAAACCGGCCTTGAACAGGTCAACCGCTGCTTTTTCCAGACGGTCGAAATCCTGGCAGGCGAAGTGGTGCTCGATGTCGTAATCCGCATCGGGATTGCTGCCATCGGCCAGCAGTTCGTTGACGATCTCGGTGGTCTCATCACGCCACTCTTGCATATTCAGACTCATGTTGCCTCCAGGCGGTATCATTGCGGCAAAGCATACTCGCAGAGTGGATTCGGCTCAATGCGGCTGACCCACTGAGCCTCGAATTTCCATCATATTGGCACAGCCTGCAGGGCGTGCAGAGGCCAGCAAGTACTGCAAACAGGACTGAAATGGATAATAAATGGCCGCTTCGTTCGGTTGTTGAGCGAACGCGCTTTTTATCGTGCCATCATGGTTGACACTCTGCGCTGGAAAGGGTTTAATGCGCGCCGTTGCCCAGATAGCTCAGTCGGTAGAGCAGGGGATTGAAAATCCCCGTGTCGGCGGTTCGATTCCGTCTCTGGGCACCACAATTCCTCCTTAGTTCAGTCGGTAGAACGGCGGACTGTTAATCCGTATGTCACTGGTTCAAGTCCAGTAGGAGGAGCCAAATTCGAAAAGCCCGCTCAATCGAGCGGGCTTTTTCATTTTTAGTTGCTGTTGCATGCTGCCAAAAAGAGCGTTGCGCCACAGGTGGCACTGAACAGCAGCATTCCGGTCTGCAGCATGCTGCCAGGGCATGGCTTCTTCTCTCTTTTTCTGGCCCTGATCCACTTCGGTTTCATCACATTCCCTTATCCATTTTGTCGGCCTGAATGGCTGCACTCCTGTGCAGGCGAGCCATCTTTGTTGAATGGCGCCATGGCGTCAATCTCCCCTGCAAAACAATTAATTCAGCACTGTTGAAGAGCGGCTTGTCTGGTGATGTTTCGACCTTTAAGCCATTGTTAACATTTTGGAAAACCTGAGTGACCCTGTGGCTGGGCGGGGATATGATGGGATCAATGATGTTCACATCCTGACGGAGAGATCCCAGATGAGCAGCCCCTTGAGCTATGTACTGGACGGCATTCATTGCGAGCCGCACTTTTTTACCGTTCCCCTCGATCATGATGAGCCGGATGGTGACAGCATTACCCTGTTTGCTCGTACCCTCTGCCGTAAAGATAAGCTCGATGAGAAGTTGCCCTGGCTGCTTTTTCTGCAAGGGGGGCCGGGATTCGGGGCGCCGCGCCCGACGGCCAACAGTGGCTGGCTCAAGCGGGCGTTGCAGGAGTTCCGAGTGCTGCTGCTGGATCAACGTGGCACCGGGATGTCGAGCCCCATTCACGGGCAGATTCTGGCCAAAATGACACCGACCGAGCAGGCGGAGTATCTCGGCCATTTTCGCGCCGACAGCATAGTGCAAGATGCCGAGTTCATCCGGCTGGAGCTCAGCCCCAAGCATCGCTGGAGCCTGCTGGGGCAAAGCTTTGGTGGTTTTTGCTGCCTGACCTATCTCTCGCTCTTCCCCGATAGCCTGCGGGAGGTTTATATCACCGGCGGCATCGCGCCGATTGGCCGCAGCGCCGAGGCGGTTTACCGCGCCACCTATCAGCGGGTGGCTGACAAGAACCGAGCCTTCTTCGCCCGCTTCCCCCACGCTCAGGGGATTGCCAACCGGTTGGCCAACCATCTGCACCAGCACGATGTGCGACTGCCCAACGGCCAGCGCCTGACGGTGGAGCAGTTCCAGCAGCAAGGGCTGGATCTCGGCGCTACGGGTGCTTTCGAGGCGCTTTATTACCTGCTGGAAGAGGCCTTTATCGGCGACAAGCTGAGCCCGGCCTTTCTCTATCAGGTGCAGAGCATGCAGCCATTCAATACCAACCCGCTGTTTGCCATCCTGCACGAGGCTATCTACGCCGAAGGGGAGGCGACTCGCTGGGCGGCGGATCGGGTCAGAGGGGAGTTTCCTGCGGTGAACTGGGCGCCTGGCAAGGATTTCGCCTTCACCGGCGAGATGGTTTACCCCTGGATGTTCGAGCAGTTCCGCGAGTTGCTGCCCCTGAAAGAGGCGGCCCATCTGCTGGCCAACAAGGCGGACTGGGGGGCGCTCTATAATCCGGCCCAGCTGGCCCGCAACAAGGTGCCGGTAGCCTGCGCCGTCTATGCCGAGGATATGTATGTGGAGTTTGACTACAGCCGCGAGACCCTGCGTGGCCTGGGCAACAGTCGAGCCTGGATCACCAATGAGTATGAGCACAACGGTTTGCGTGCCGATGGTGAGGCGATTCTTGATCGTCTGATCGCGTTGAATCGCGACCGTTAATTGCCGTTATCGGCAACTATCGCGGGAGCCCGGACTCCCGCGATGGTTGTGATGGATGGTTGTTATGAAAGCGTGACTCCCTGAACCTTGCCCCGCGCCTGCCAGAGGATGAGTGGATAGCCGGCTGATTAATTTCTCCCTCTTTCACTGTATCTGCCGATCCTTCACCATATACTTGCCAAACGACTCTGTATTGAGCCGCGGTCAAACCGATTGACCAACCCGTGCTCGTTACAATTAGAAAGTCGCTCTGATGCTCTGTATTCCGCGTATCTGATATGCCATCTCTGCATGCCCCGCTATCCGGGGGAGGGGATGGTCGTGCTTTTCAATCAAGATAAGGATGTATGATGAGAAAGTCTCTGTTGGCCTGCTCCCTGTTGCTGTGCCCTGTCGTGTTTGCTGCCACCCACCATTGGGAATATAGCGGTGAGGCGGGGCCTGCCCACTGGGCCAAGCTGACTCCTGAGTTTGGTCAGTGTGCGGGCAGCAATCAGTCGCCGGTTGACCTGAGCGGATTGGTCGAGGCCAAACTGGCCCCGCTGGTACTCCACTATCAAGCGGGTGGCAATACAGTGGTCAACAACGGTCATACCGTGCAGGTCGGTTATGCCCCGGGTAGCACCTTGCAACTCGATGGCACCAGGTTTGAACTCAAGCAGTTCCACTTCCACGCCCCGAGCGAAAACCTCATCGAGGGCAAATCCTATCCGCTGGAAGGGCATCTGGTGCATGTCAGTGACAAGGGAGAGATCGCCGTGGTGGCGGTGATGTTCGAGGCTGGCAAGGCCAATCCGGCGCTGGCGGCAGCCTGGAGTGCATTACCGGCCAAGGTGGGGGAGACCCAGGCCCTCAAGGCGCCGCTCTCTGCTGAGCAACTGCTGCCCGAGAATCGTGACTACTATCGTTTCAGCGGTTCCCTTACTACGCCTCCCTGCTCGGAAGGAGTGCGCTGGCTGGTGATGAAGCAGCCGGTTGAGGTCAGTCAGGCCCAGATCGACACCTTCAAGGCTGTGATGCACCATCCCAACAACCGGCCAGTGCAACCGCTCAATGGACGCGTGGTACTGCAATAACACTGTGTTGCAATAGCGCAGTAGATAGCAAACACAACAAGAGGGCCGTCAGGCCTAATGCCGATCAGTTAAGGATCCATTGACCGATCCTTCTGTTGTGTGAAAATCCGAAACCTGTTGATTGGTTTCGGATTTTTTATGCGTAT
>NZ_JBFODV010000077.1:0-2039 GCF_040908495.1 Aeromonas sp. R1-1
CGCTTCGCATCATATCCTTGATTTGCAACTTATCCTGACAGAAACAGGAGCCAATAAAAACCCCGCCGAAGCGGGGTTTTTGATTAGTTGCGGTTGCCGCCAAGCAGGCTCAGCAAGCTCAGGAAGATGTTGTAGATGGAGACATACAGAGTGACGGTGGCAGAGATGTAGTTGGTCTCGCCGCCGCGCACGATCTGCTGGGTAGTCAGCAGGATGGCCCCGGAGGAGAAGAGCATGAACATGGCGGACAGTGCCAGGCTCAGGGCGCTCATCTGCAGGAAGATGTTGGCAATCATGGCTACCAGCAGTACCCAGAAACCGACGAACAGCATGCCGCCGATGAAAGAGAGGTCACGCTTGGTGGTCAGGGCATAGGCCGACAGACCGAAGAAGGTGAGCGCGGTGCCGCCAAGGGCGGTCATCACGATCTCGCCACCACCATTGTTCATGTACATGTTGATGATGGGGCCCAGGCTATAGCCCAGCAGACCGGTCAGGGCGAAGGTGAATACCAGGCCCATGCCGTTGTTGCGGTTCTTCTCGGTCAGGAACATCAGACCGTATACGCCGATGAGGAAGATGGCCCAGTGCAGCGGCGGCATGTTCATTACGGTCGCGATGCCCGCCACCACGGCAGAGAAGCCGAGGGTGAGGGAGAGCAGCATATAGGTGTTACGCAGCACCTTGTTGGTATCGCGTGCGGCACTCTGGGTGCCGGTGTAGATAGAACGGGTATCCATCTTGGGTGTCCTCTTGGTGTCCTGTTGAGGCGGCGAGCGGCCGTCTCGTCATCACTTAAAGCCTAAGCATTCTATGAAGAACAAATAGGGATGACGAGGAACAATTTCAAGCCACCTGCCATTTTGCTCCCGCACACTATCCCACAGGAAATATGTATTGCATATGAACAAGCGCTTGACGTAGTATGCTCGCCGTTCGGAGGGGTGGCAGAGCGGCTGAATGCACCGGTCTTGAAAACCGGCGATGGGCGACCATCCGTGGGTTCAAATCCCACCTCCTCCGCCATCTATACAGCCCAACTGATTGATTTGGTTGGGCTTTTTTGTTTCTGCGATTTTTAGTATGCCAGTGAGTATACCATTAGGTGTTGGCTGTTCTACCCCTTGATAACACTCCTTTGGACAGGTCATTGCCACTATTCCCTTCAAGTTACCCAAAACAAGAGAGGGCCATTGGCCCTCTCTTGTTATCTATTTTTGTTGGTCAGTGCAAACAGCACTGCTTGTACTTCTTACCGCTGCCACAGGGACACTGCTCGTTGCGGCCAATCTTGATGGGTGCAACTACTGGTTGCGAGCGCTCCGGGCGTTCACTTCGTTGCGCCAGAAAGTGGGCATGAAGGATACGAGCAGCAAAGCGGGCCTTGGTGGCTTGCTCTTGCAAGTGTTCATTGCTGAGAGCCTCCAACGATGTAGGCATCTTCTCCAGCGGTTCAGATATCATCGCCAGTGCGGCAGCTTCAGGTGCGGACAGTGTGGGCCATGGCGCCAGCTCAAGACCTCCCAGGTAACCACCACACCAGTCGTGGATCAGCGGGACCCATTCCCCGTGTCGCTCAAATTCCGGTGCCACTGGGAAATAGTCTTCTGCCGCATAGGTCAAGGTGGTCGCAATGTCGTTGCTGTGGCGCATTACCAGATCGATAAAGTGTTCCAGTTCGGCTTCGCTTTGCCACTCGGGTTGATCCTGCTCGCCTCCCCAAATTGCAGGGAGCCAGGTACTTGGCATGATGAGGTGAGGGCCAGAGACCACCGCAGTTAAAAAGCCATCCAGCATCGACATTGAAGCAATGCTATTGTCACTGCCATAGCGCTCCAGCAGTGCTTCCAGCTCGTCGAACTCTTCATCACTCAATATCTCAAACGGTTGCATCAGTGCACCTCAACAGATTGATATTTTTTAAAGTTCTACGCCTGCTCCACTACGCTCTGGTAGTCGCTGTTTATCTTCTGGCGACTGGCGTTGATATACCCGGAGCCGGTCATGGTGCCAAAGGTAAAGCTGCCCCCGGCCGCGAT
>NZ_JBFODV010000078.1:0-8522 GCF_040908495.1 Aeromonas sp. R1-1
CATGGCAGGCTCCGTGATGCCCATTGCCGTTTCCCACGGGGAAGGGCGTGTCGAGGTGCGCGATGCCGCTCACCTGAGCGCACTGCAGCAGAGCGGTCTGGTAGGGCTGCGTTTTGTCGACAACCGCGGCAGCGTGACCGAGCAGTACCCGGCCAACCCGAACGGCTCGCCGGATGGTATCACCGCCGTGACCACCACCGATGGCCGAGCCACCATCATGATGCCGCACCCGGAGCGGGTGTTCCGCACCGTGGCCAACTCCTGGCACCCCGACAACTGGGGCGAGGACGGTGCCTGGATGCGGATGTTCCGCAACGCCCGAGTTCGTCTGGGTTAATAGAGACAGCACCAGCGCATAAAAACAGAAACCGGCCAATTGGCCGGTTTTTTATCCGTGTCGTTACGGCTTGCCGAGCGGTTGGGGGATAAAGTCTCCCCGGTCGAGGATCCGCAGACAGGCATCCACCACATCCGCATCGAGCTGATGGCCGCGCATCTGGATGATCTGCTCACGGGCCTGGGGAATGCCGAGGGCGGCGCGATAGGGGCGATCCGAGGACATGGATTCGACGATATCGGCAACGGTGAGGATGCGGGCCTCCAGCAGGATTTCATCTCCCTTGAGCCCCTGCGGATAGCCGGAGCCATCGAGATACTCGTGGTGCTGGTGGATCATCCGGGCGATGGGCCAGGGGAAGTCGATATCCTTGAGCACCAGATAGCCGATGGCGGGGTGCTCCTTGACCAGCTCGAACTCCAGCGGCGTGAGGCGCTCCGGTTTGGTGAGAATTTCAGCCGGTACCTGGATCTTGCCGATATCGTGCACCATGGCGCCCAGATAGATCCCTCGCAGTCGCTTCTCTTCCAGCCTGAGCTCCCGGCCGATGGCTTGGGCCAGTTTGGCCACATGTTTCTGATGGCCAGCGGTATAGGGATCGCGCTGCTCCAGCACGGCGGCGATGGCACCCAGCGCATCTTCCAGTGCCAGCTCCAGCTGGCGGGCATGGAAGATCTTCTCCTGTTGCGAGCGCAGATAAGCCTGCTGGGTATGGCGCGCCTGCAGGCCGTAGGCGAGGTAGTCGGTCAGCTGGATAAAAAGTTGCTCCTCCTCCTGGCTGAACAGCCGTGGCTGGTCGCTGTGAATGATCAGCGCACCGGCCAGATCCTCCTGCAGTGGCAAGGGGATCAGCAGGCGGGAGTGCAACGGGTGGCGGCCGGTATGGGGCCGCTCGTGGAAGATCACCTGATTGAGACGCCGCTGGTGGAGGATGGCCTGGGTGAGGGCCTTATCGTTCAACCACAGCGTTTGTTCCGATGCATCGGCACTGCCTGCCTGTGCCACGATCCTCGGCGGTTGAGCGAGTTCGGGCTGGCCTTGCAGCACTGCGACCAGCGGAAAACGGTCATCGACGGCGATGGCATCGCAGATATCCTGCAGCAGTTGCGGCTCATCGCCCGGTTTGAGCAGGGCGTGGTGGGCGCGGCTGATCGCCTGCTGGGTCCATGTGTACTGTTGCAGTTTCTCCTGCTGCCACTTCTGCTCGGTAATGTCTTCGAAGAAGACGCCGACCCCCACGATACTCCCCGCCTCATCACGCAGGGGAAACTTGGTGGTGCTGAGCCAGCGGGCTTCTCCCCCCTTCAGATAGGGCTCTTCGATGTGCTGGTGTATTCCCTCGCGCATGACTCGGGCGTCATCCTCCCGATAGCGTTGTACCAGTTCGGGGGGAAAGAAGTCGCAGTCATTCTTGCCCACCAGTGCCTCTGGTGAGAGGGCGAGATCCGCCGCCAGCAGGCGGTTGCCCGCGATGTAGCTGAATCGGGTGTCTTTGAGCAGCACCCGATAGGGAAGCTGATCCATCACTTGGGTTAGCAACAGCGCCGAGGAGGGGAGCACATCGGTCAGTGGGTGGGGGAGTGCACAGGAGGTGAGGAGTTCTGACATCTTATCCCGCCTTGTCTGCAAGTTGACTGATGGGAGGGCCGAAGTGGTAGCCGGTCTGCCAGAGCACGATACAGCTGTTGACCACTTTTTCATCGTAATGGATCCCGGCATAGCGGGTCAGTTCGGCAAAGGCGTCACTCAGGGGCATGGCCCGGCGGAACGGGCGATGGGAGGTCATGGCGATCAGCGAGTCGGCCACCCGGATAATGCGCGCCTCCAGGGTAATGGCGTTGCCCGCCAGCCCCTGCGGATAGCCGCTGCCATCGAGGTTTTCGTGGTGCTGTAGCACTATGGTGGCGATGGGCCAGGGGAAGTCGATCTGTTTGAGAATATCGTGGCCGGCCTGGGGGTGCTGCTTGATCAGTTCGAACTCCACCGGCCGCAATTCACGGGGGCGAGTGATGATCTCGGTGGGGATCTGCAGCAGGCCAATATTGTGCACCATGGCCGCCAGTCCCAGCGCATCCAGCCGCTCTTGCCGCAGTTGCATGGCCTGCCCGATGGCCAGTGCCAAATCGCGCACCCTCAGCTCATGGCCCGCACTGTTGCGATCCTTGTGGCTGATGGCGCTGGCGAGGGCACTGATGGTCTGGAACAGCAGCTCACGCTGGTGACGCTCGCTCTCCTTGAGGCGGGTGATGTCGACCAGGGTGCCGATGATGCCGGCAACCATCCCCTGATGGTCATAGAAGAGATCCTTGAAACAGATGACCTGATAGCGCATGCCATTGCGGTCATGCAACTGCTGTTCGATGCACTGGGGCTGGCGACTTCGCAGCAACTCGGCTTCCCGCATGCTGTAGGCCTCGGCAAGCCCGACTGGCAGCAGCTCCTCGACCCGCCGACCCAGCAGCGCCTCCTTGCCGATGCCGATCACCTGATTGAAGGCCTGGTTGCAGCCCAGAAACCGCCCCTCGATATCTTTGTAGAACACCGGGATCGGGATGGCCTTGAGCAGGGATTCGTTGAAGTGTTTCAGATCCTTCAGTTCGGCCTGCTGACGCAGGGCGAGCAGCTCGCTGTCTTTGCAGAGGGAAATGGCGCGGGCCAGGTTGCCGAGCACCGGGCTGAACAGATGGCAGACCGGTACGATCTGCTGATGTGGCTGGGGGGCGAGCAGCAAGATGAGATAACCCCCTTCAACCTTGAGCCGATAGGCAAACTGGTAGGGGCGGCTGCCCGGCAGGGGGAGCGTCTGTTGCAGCAGGCAGTGCTCCTCCTCGCTGACCCACCCAGGCAGGGTCAGGGTGGTGCCGGTGTGCTGGCGCAGCTGCTCGTCGCCGATCACCTTGAGCAGCTTGTATCCCTCCCGTTGTTGCTGCAATACCGCGCCAACCGGCGTGGCGCAGTGATGCATAAAACGTTGCAGTACCTTGGTGAGCAGCGCATCCAGCGTGACTTCACGTCCGATGCAGAGCGCCAGATCGCAGACGATGGCCATGGCGTGGTCGTTGTTCATATCAATGCCCCGTTACAGAGAATGGCGCCGTTATGAAATTGGGGGTAATCCCCATGGCGCACGCTGCCAATTTCGCCAAGGGAGAGGGCTCCTGCCAGATCGCCGGCCCCCGAGTGGGTCAACAGGGTGTGCAGCTCGGTCACCGTCTGCTGGTCGAAGTGCAGCTGGCGTCCTGCGCAGTAGTAGACCTCCAACAAGTGTGCCCGGGTGAGGGTTTGTTGCTGGTTGAGGCGCCTGGCCAGTGAGCAGGCATGTTCGGTGGCACTCTCTGGCGCCTTCAGCAGGGTGAGGATGCTGTGCTCTGCGACCTCGCCGGCGCAGAGCAGGGCGCCGTCATCGTTTGCATCGACGGGGATCCTGACAATCACATCCCCGTTGGCCCGCAGCAGGCCCAGTGGCATGTGCACCACGAAACGGTAGAGTTCCTCGCGCACCATAGTGTGCTGGAATTGCTGGCTGATCAGCCCCTGATATTTTTGAAAGGCCGGTTGCCAATCGATGTAGGCAATCTTGTTCGCTTCACTGCTGGTGGCCAGCATCGGTTGGGCCGAGAGCTGGTAACCATGTTCCAGAAAAGGAAAGCTGTTGCTGGGCAGCAGCGTGCAGTTGACCCCGTAGGCAAGTTGCCGTTGATTGTCGAACAGGCAGGCAAGGGGGGTGAAGCTGCCGCTGCCTGCGTTGGCGCCGGCATAGTTGACGCGATTGGCCAGTTGCAGATAAAGCGCATCCAGAATGGAGGCGATATTGGGAATGAGGTTGTCGAAGGTCAGAAACAGGGTTGGTGGCGGCGAAGGGGTTGGCCAGGTGGCCAGCATGCTCTCCACCTGTTCCGCAATCCGGTGGGCAAGGGATGCTGCGCTGGCCTGCGGTGTCAGAGGCTGCAGTGTGGCGTGATAGGGGTTGGCTCTGGGCAGTAGCCAGGCACCCTGCGGCAACAATCCTTGCGCACCGATCAGCTGGGGGAAAATGGCGCCATCCAGGGCGATGTTGAAGTCGCGGCACAACTGCTGCAACAGGGGAACCTGCGCGCAATCCTGTTCGGCCAGCAGTATGGTCAGCTTGCCTCCTTGCAAGGGTGCCAGCGTGGCGGCCAGTTCTGTCGGGTTAAATTGGCAAACGTAGTGTTGCTTCATCAATCTGAACTCCATTCCAGAATATAACCAATATATCAATAAGGAATTCAAGAGGGTATGAGGATCTCGCCCGGTTCTGGTTGTATGGCAAAAACCATGATGGGCATCACCCTCGCTGACTGATCTGTCATTTGCTGGCCTGTGGAGTGCGCGATGCTGTCGGGCCGGAAATAGAAAACCGGCAGCCAAGGCTGCCGGTTTTGCGGGTAATGAGGGGGAGCGACGGTAAAGGTTACTGCAACACCACGTGCTGAAACCCTTGTACCAGGCTGATGACCGGCTGGGGATAGAGCCCCAGCAACACCACCAGCACTGCAGAGAGCAGCACTACCACACCACCGGAGGAGAGCGCCCAGTCGGCGCTGGCATCGCGCTGCTGCATACCCGGTTCGCGCAGATAGAGGGTCACCATCACCTTGAGGTAGTAGTAGAGACCCAGTGCGCTGCCGAGCACGATGGCACCGGATAGCCACCAGAGCTGCGCCTCGACGGTGACGCCGATGAGGTAGAACTTGCCGATGAAGCCGAGGGTCATCGGGATGCCCGCCAAGGAGAGCATCATCACCGTCAGTACGGCAGTGAGGTAAGGACGCTTCCAGAACAGACCACGATAGCTGTGCAGGGAGTCGGCATCCTTGCCACGATAGGGGCTCGACATCATGCTCACCACCCCAAAGGCACCCAGGCTGGTGAACAGATACATCAGCAGGTAGACCCCGGCTGCTTCCACCGGCATCTGGCCGAATCGGCTCGCCACGATCACCGCCAGCAGGTAACCGAAGTGGGAGATGGAGGAGTAACCCAGCATCCGTTTGACGTTGGTCTGCACCAGGGCCAGCAGGTTGCCGACCAGGATGGAGATGACCGCCATGGCTGCCAGCAGCCAGTGGATCATGGGATCGCTCGCCGCCGGTACCGCCAGATAGAAGCGCAGCAGCACGGCAAAGACCGCCACCTTGCTGACGGTGGCGAGGAAGGTGGCGACCGGTGCCGGGGCACCTTCGTAGACATCCGGGGTCCAGAGGTGGAAGGGGGCGAGCGACAATTTAAAGGCAAAGCCGACCAGCATTAACCCCAAACCGCCCATCAGCAGCGGATGGTGAGCCGGGCTCTCGGCCAGGGTCTGCCCCAGGGCTGCAAAGCTCAGGCTGCCTGCCTGCGCATAGAGCAGCGCCATGCCAAACAACAGGAAGGCGGTGGCGGCGGCAGAGAGCACCATGTATTTCACCGCCGCTTCCAGCGAGTGGCGCTCGCGGTAGGCGTAACCCACCAGACCGAACATCGGCAGGGTCAGCATCTCGATCCCGATAAAGAGAGAGGCGAGGTGACGAGAGCAGGCCAGCACCAGACCACCAGCGGTGGCGATCAACAGCAGCAGGAAGAACTCCTCCCGGTTGTCCGGGTAGGCTTTCAGCCACGATTGACCGAAGGTGCAGGTGGCCAGGGCGCCGATGAGCACCAGTCCCATGTAGAAGACGGCGTAACTGTCAACTTGCAGCAGCGGGGTGACCCCCTGATCCCCTTGCGCCATCACGATGGGCAGCGAGAACAGAGCAAGGTTGAGGCCAACAATGGTCACGGTAAAGGCGGTGGTGACACAGCGGCGCCAGGCGATGGCCAGCATCAGGGCTGCCATGGCCCCGGTGGTCAACAGCAGGGGAAGCAGTGCCAGCAGTTGGGAAGCGGAGAAAGTCATTGCAGGGCTCCAGCAGTCGGCAGCAGATACCAGTGCAGCACGTTGATAAGGCTGCTGCTGGCGGTGTCAATCACGGGTTGGGGATAGAGGCCAAGCAGAACCAGCAGGCCCGCGATCACCATCATCATGGTCAGCTCGCGGCGATCCAGTCCCTTGAGCATGCTCTCATCCTTGGCGGGGCCAAAGCAGGCACGCTGCAGCATGATGAGAGAGTAGACCGAGGCCAGCACCAGACCGAAGGTGGCGACTGCCGTGATGACAGGGGCAACCTGGAAGCTGCCGACCAGGATCAGGAACTCGCCGACAAAGTTGCCGGTGCCCGGCATGCCAAGTGACGCCACCGAGAAGAAGAGCATCACACCGGGCAGATAGCGCAGGCGTCCCCACAGGCCGCCCATCTGGCGCAGATCCCGGGTGTGCAACCGCTCGTAGAGCTGACCGCAGAGGATAAAGAGGCCGGCAGCCGAGAGACCGTGGGCGATCATCTGCACCACGGCGCCCTGCAGGGCCAGCTCGCTACCCGAGTAGATGGCGATCATCACAAAGCCCATGTGGGAGATGCTGGTGTAGGCTACCAGCCGTTTGATGTCGGTCTGGGCAAAGGCCACTATGGCGCCATACACGATCCCGATCAGGCCAAGCACCATGGCGTAGGGAGCAAATTCGGCTGAGGCCTCGGGGAAGAGCGGCAAGGCAAAACGCAGCAGACCGTAGGCGGCGGTTTTGAGCAAAATACCGGCTAGATCCACCGAACCTGCGGTCGGCGCCTGACTGTGGGCATCCGGCAGCCAACCGTGCAGCGGCACCAGTGGCATCTTGACCGCGAAGGCGATAAAGAATCCCAGCATCAGCAGCCACTGAACGCCCTTGCTCATCGGTGTATTGAGCAGCTCCAGATAGTTGAAGGTGAAGACTCCGGTGGCATGCTGGTGGGTCAGCACCAGCCCGATGATGGCCACCAGCATGATAAGGCCGCTCACCTGGGTGTAGATGAAGAACTTGGTCGCGGCGTTGATCCGTGATTTGCCGTCAGTGACCGAGTGGCCCCAGAGCGCAATCAGGAAGTACATGGGGACCAGCATCATCTCCCAGAAGAAGAAGAAGAGGAACAGGTCCAGCGCCATAAAGACCCCGAGCACGCCGCCCAAGATCCAGAGCAGGTTGAGGTGGAAGAAGCCGATGCGCTGCACGATCTCTTTCCACGAACAGAGAATGGCCAGTACCCCGATAAAGCAGGTGAGGATCACCATCAAGAGCGACAGGCCATCCACCGCCAGATGCAAAGAGATGCCGAAGCGGGGGATCCACGGCAGGCGCCACTCGGCGGCCCAGGCGGAGGCAGCACCAGAGACTCCCGCGCTGTCGAGGCCGGTCGTGGCAAGGGAGAAGTCACCACTTAGCCAGATGGCACAGGAGAGCAGCAGGCTGGCGCTCATGGAGAGCAGGGCTACCCAGCGGACAAACTGCACGCCGAGACGCTCCATCTGCCAGCAGAGCAAGCCGCCGATAAAAGGAATTAGCAAGATCCAGAGTAAGGTCACGGTATCAGCTCTCGTTCAAGTTCATATGAGATTGTGCTCCCTGTTCCATCAGGGAGAGCAAACAGCCTGGCTGTATGATTGTCCGGTTATTCATCGCGTTACCCCAGCAGCAACAGCGCCAGCACCAGCACGGCGCCGATCCCCATGGAGGCGGCATACCAGCGCAACTTGCCGGTCACGGTCCAGGCCAACAGCTGGTTGCCACGCAGGGCAAACCAGGCGGGCAGGCCCATCATCCAGTCCAGCGGGTCGCGGGCCAGCAGCCGGGTCGCCAGCAGATAGGGTTTGACCCACAGCTGGTCATAGAGCCAGTCAAAGCCCCAGGCGTTGAACCAGAGGGTGCTGAGCAGATGGCCCGGGGCGCTGTTGGCAATGGAGGTGGCCAGACGACGTTCACCAAGGAACAGAAACGCGGCCAGCGCGATGCCAGCAATGGCGATGATGCCGGAGGTGATCTCCAGCGCATGGCGACCCTCTTCGATATGATCACCCGGGCCTGCCGGCAGCACACCTGCCAGTGGCGGGGTGATCAGCGCGCCTATGCCGGTGGATAGCACCAGCAATACCAGCAGCGGCAGATGGTGAGCCAGACCGTGGCCCGCATGGGCTTTGGTCTGCTCTTTGCCATGGAAGGCGATAAAGATCAGCCGGAATGTGTAGAGCGAGGTGAGGAATGCCCCTACCAGACCTGCCCACAGCAGCGCGCTTTGGCCAGAGGCTTCTACTTGCCACAGGATGGCGTCCTTAC
>NZ_JBFODV010000079.1:0-10658 GCF_040908495.1 Aeromonas sp. R1-1
CTGGAAGAAATAGCGGAATGCAAACCGGCCCTGCGCAGCCCCTTGGTATGGCAGTGCATTCAGGATTATCTGGCGGGGACACGGCTGCCACTGTCGGCACTCAAGGCCTTTATTTGAGGCCATTTGACACTCTTTTTCGGTGACAAAGGCCAACAACGGAAAAACGATTTCCTGCTATCAGGCTCCTGATGGGAACTGCGGCATGGATATGTGACCGGGGGCGCAAAACTCTGGTAGAATACGCCCCGTTTAAACGAACTGGTAACTTCGACTAATGACAGACAACAGCCAAATCAAGGTGATCGTCGGCATGTCCGGCGGCGTGGATTCTTCCGTCTCGGCCTACCTGCTCCAGCAGCAGGGCTATCAGGTCGAAGGCTTGTTCATGAAGAACTGGGAAGAAGACGACACGGACGAGTACTGCTCTGCCGCCCAGGATTTGGCTGATGCCAAGGCCGTCTGCGACAAGCTGGGGATGAAACTCCACACCATCAACTTCGCGGCCGAGTACTGGGACAACGTGTTCGAGCACTTCCTCGAAGAGTACAAGGCTGGCCGCACGCCGAACCCGGATATCCTGTGCAACAAGGAGATCAAGTTTAAGGCGTTCCTCGAATTTGCCGCCGAAGAGCTGGGTGCCACCTACATCGCCACCGGCCACTATGTGCGCCGTGACGACAGCACCGGCCGCCCGCGCCTGCTGCGCGGTCTCGATACCAACAAGGATCAGAGCTACTTCCTCTATACCCTGAGCGAGAAGCAAGTGGGTCAGAGCCTGTTCCCGGTTGGCGATCTGGAAAAGCCGGAGGTGCGCCGCATCGCCGAGCAGCTGGATCTCATTACCGCCAAGAAGAAAGACTCCACCGGCATCTGCTTTATCGGCGAGCGCAAGTTCAAGGACTTCCTGGCCAAGTTCCTGCCCGCCCAGCCCGGTAAAATCGAGACCGTGGATGGCAAGGTGATCGGCGAGCATCAGGGTCTGATGTATCACACCCTGGGTCAGCGCAAGGGGCTCGGCATCGGTGGGCGCAAAGATGCCACCGAAGAGGCCTGGTATGTGGTCGACAAAGAGGTCGAGCGCAACGTGCTGGTGGTGGCGCAGGGCGAGCATCCCCGCCTCTACTCCGATGGCTTGATTGCCAGCCAATTGCACTGGGTGGATCGCACCCCCATTCGCGAGCCGCGTCGCTGCACCGTCAAGACCCGCTACCGCCAGCAGGATATCCCCTGCCTGATCCAGCCCATCGACGACGAAACCATCCGGGTCATCTTCGACGAGAAACAGGCTGCGGTAACCCCGGGCCAGTCCGCCGTCTTCTACGACGGGGAAGTGTGTCTGGGCGGCGGCATCATCGAACAACGTTTCAGCCATCCGGTTTGAATCCTTAACAGAAGGCAGCAGACGTGAGCGATAAATTCCAAGACAGAACAATGGCCTTTGCCGGCATCTGCCAGGCCGCGTATCTGGTGCAGAAGGTGGCCCGAGACGGCAGCTGTGACGAGGCCGCCCTGCGCGAGAGCCTCTCCAGCATTCTGGTGACCAACCCGAGCCAGCCGCTCGAGGTGTTCAACAACACCCATCTGGCCATTCGCGACGGCTACCGTGCGCTGGTCGAGCAGCTGGGTGCCGACGGCAGCCAGAAGAATGCCGAGCTGACCCGCTACGTGGTAAGCCTGATTGCGCTGGAGCGCAAGCTGGCCAAGCGCAAGGACATTCTCAACATGCTGGGTGAGCGGATCAGCCAGATTGGCCGCCAGCAACAGCACTTCGATCTGCTCGACGAGCAGATTTTGGCCAACATGGCGAGCATCTACAGCGATCTTATCAGCCCCATCGGGCCACGCATCCAGGTGGCGGGTACCCCGCTGTTCCTGCAGCAACCGCTGGTGCAGCACAAGGTGCGCGCCCTGCTGCTGGCAGGCATTCGTGCCTGCGTGCTGTGGCGTCAGCTCGGTGGCAGCCGCACCCAGATCATCTTCGCTCGCAAGAAGATGGTGGAGCTGGCCAAACGTTACTAATCATCGGCTCGCGCGCGGGCCAGCCGAGGTCGACATCAGGGTGAACAGCCGCACATCCGCCTTGATGACGACTCAGCCCCACGCGCGAGTGGATACGGATCCCCCACACAAATCATCAGGAGTTCACCCCATGGAGCTGTCCGCGCTGACTGCTGTTTCCCCGATTGACGGTCGTTATGGCGACAAGGCCGATGCCCTGCGCCCTATCTTCTCCGAATTCGGCCTGCTGCGTTTTCGCGTCGAAGTCGAGGTGCGCTGGTTGCAAAAACTGGCCAGCCACGCCGGGATCCCGGAAGTCCCTGCCCTGAGCGCGGCCGCCAACGCCCTGCTCGACGGCATCGTCAGCAACTTCAACGAGAGTGACGCCGCCCGCATCAAACAGATCGAGCGCACCACCAACCATGATGTGAAAGCGGTGGAGTACTTCCTCAAAGAGAAAGTCGAAGTGAACCCGGAGCTGGCGGCTGTCAGCGAGTTCATCCACTTCGCCTGCACCTCGGAAGACATCAACAACAACTCCCACGGTCTGATGCTGAAAACCGCCCGCGAAGAGGTCATCAAGCCTTATTGCGAAAAGCTGATCAGCGAGCTCAAGCGTCTGGCCCACGAGTACCGTGACATGCCGCTGCTATCCCGCACCCACGGCCAGCCGGCGACCCCGAGCACCATGGGCAAGGAGATGGCCAACGTCGCCTACCGTCTTGAGCGCCAGTTCAAGCAGATCATGGCGGTGGAGATCCTCGGCAAGATCAACGGTGCGGTCGGCAACTACAACGCCCACCTCAGCGCCTACCCGGATGTGGACTGGCACCAGTTCTCCGAGGAGTTCGTGACCTCTCTAGGCCTGACCTGGAACCCCTACACCACCCAGATCGAGCCGCACGACTATATCGCCGAGCTGTTCGACGCCATGGCCCGCTTCAACACCATCCTGATCGACTTCGACCGCGATGTGTGGGGTTACATCTCCCTGGGCCACTTCAAGCAGCGCACCATCGCGGGGGAAATCGGCTCCTCCACCATGCCGCACAAGGTCAACCCCATCGACTTCGAGAACTCCGAAGGCAATCTGGGTCTGGCCAACGCCGTGTTCCAGCATCTGGCGAGCAAGCTGCCCATCTCCCGCTGGCAGCGTGATCTGACCGACTCTACCGTACTGCGCAACCTGGGTGTGGCGGTGGGTTACTCCCTGATTGCCTATCAGGCGACCCTCAAGGGTATCTCCAAGCTGGAAGCCAACGACGCCGCCATGGCCGCCGATCTGGATGCCAACTGGGAAGTGCTGGCCGAGCCGATCCAGACCGTGATGCGCCGCTACGGTATCGAGAAGCCCTACGAGAAGCTCAAGGAGCTGACCCGTGGTCGCCGCGTCGATGCCGAAGGGATGCGTACCTTTATCGACACCCTGGAGTTGCCGGAAGCTGTCAAGGTTGAGCTGAAGAAGCTGACCCCGGCCAACTACATCGGTGACGCCCAGCGTTTGGTCGATCTGCTGAAGTAAGCCAACCGGCAGTGACGAAGGGGCCCTGTGCACGATACGCCACAGGGCCCCTGTTATTTTCCCTGCCACGGCAGGATCCCGAGTGGCTTTTCCCAAGCCTGCCTTGGGCAAAACCTCTTTGCGAGACACGAGAAACAGCATGTACGAACTCAATCTGGATATCGCTCACTTCCTCGAGCACTACTGGCAGAAGCGCCCGCTCCTTATCAAGGGTGGCTTCAAGGACTTTCAGGATCCAATCAGCCCTGACGAGCTGGCGGGTCTGGCCATGGAAGAGGTGGTAGAGTCCCGCCTCGTCACCCGTTTCGACGGCAAGTGGGATGCTACCCACGGCCCCTTCGAATCCTATGACCATCTGGGCGAAGAGAACTGGACCATTCTGGTACAGGCTTGCAACCACTGGGCTCCCGAGGTGAACGAGCTGGCCGTGCCGTTCCAGTTCATTCCGGGCTGGCGCTTTGACGATGTGATGGTGAGCTTCTCCACCCCCCATGCGGGTGTCGGCCCCCACATCGACAATTACGATGTGTTCATCACCCAGGGGCTGGGCAAGCGCCACTGGCGGGTTGGCGATGCCAAGCCGCTCAACGAGTTTGCCGCCCATGCCGCACTGCTGCACTGCGAGCCGTTCGAGGCGATCATCGACGTCATCATGGAGCCGGGCGACATCCTCTACATTCCGCCCGGATTCCCCCACGAAGGCTACGCCATCGAGCCCTCCATGAACTTCTCGGTGGGTTTCCGCGCACCGGATGCCAAGGCGCTTATCTCCTCCTTTGCCGATCATCTGATCGACAACGAGGTGCGTACCGAGCGTTACGGCGATGCCGATCTCAAGCCCCGTGCCCGTCACGGCGAGATCCAGCCCCACGAGCTGCACCGTCTGCGCGAGCTGATGCAACAGGCCCTCGATGACGAGACCCTGTTCAAGGAGTGGTTCGGCACCATGATCTCCGAGGCCAAGCACGATCTGGACGTCAATCCGGTCGAGCCGGACTACAGCGCCGAGGAAGTGGCCGACCTGCTGACCCAGGGCGAACCTGCCATCAAGGTGCCGGGTCTGCGCACCGTCTGGTTTAGCGGCGAGAGCCAACAATGCTTCATCGACGGCGAAGCCTGGACTCTGCAGAGCGAAGACGCGGCCGCCATTTCCCTGTTGTGTGACAAGGACATCATCACTCAGGCCGACATGGTGGAGCTGGCCGATCAGGCCGGTTTCCTGCAACTGCTGACCCGTCTGGTCAACCGAGGGTACTGGTTCTTCAACTGATCCTGCAGTAACCGAAGGATAAAGGGGCGCCTTATGGCGCCTTTTTTGTCACTCAGAGGCGGTTCAATTAACAATCGATGCGCGAAGCTGAACCTACTCTTGATGAACCGACATGTGGTCATTTATTGAGCTAACATGGATGGGTATCATGCGTCCGTCCCTGTTCACAAGAGAAGCGCCACCATGCAAATCACCTCCCGGCCCATGCCGCTGCCCGATTACGGCAAATCCCCCTCCTCTCCCGCTGTCACACCCGAGCAGGTCAGTCAGGCCCGTAACGAAGCACTGACCAAGAAGGATGAATTGCAGGCACAGAGCGAAGAGAAAGCAACGGCTCGCAGAACCCTGGCGGTCTCTTATACGGCTAACCAGCAAGATAAAGCCGTGGTGGAGCGCTACCTGGAGGCCAGCGGTCAAGAGAGCGACAGCAAGTCGGGCCCGAGCACGGCTGATATGTATCAGGCTGCGAATCGCTACCAGCGCCAGCAGAATCTCAGCGACTACATGCAATTCCAGCAGAGCCCGCTCGCCCAGCAGATGGGTGACATGGTGGGCGAAGATAATCGCAAGGGCACCCAGCTCGATATCATTGCCTGAACCAATTTGCTCGAATAAGCCCGGCAGGGACCAATACAAGATGAAAAAGCCCTCGATGAGGGCTTTTTCGTTATGGCTTGTCGCTGCGACGTCTCGCTATAAATGGGACGCTTCTGCCTGCGCATCCGGCAACTCGTCGGGGAGTTCATCAAACAGGGGGTGATAGAGCACCTCACCCTGCACACCCGCAAAACCGCGCTCCTGTAGCTCCATTGCCATAAAGCAGTCGGCAGGCACCTCATAGATGCAGTGGAGGCCAAACTCGCTGGCCGGGCGGAAACCGAAACGGCTGTAATAGGCCGGATCCCCGAGTACCACCACCCCTTTCCAGTCCATCTCAAGCGCCGTATCAAGCCCTTCACGGATGAGATCAGAGCCAATACCCTGACCTTGCCAGTCGGGATGAACCGCGACCGGCGCCAGACCGAGCCAGGGCCCTTCCATGCCGTTAATGGTGATCGGGCTTAGCATCAGGTGCCCCATGAACTCGTACTCTTCCTCTTCGACCATGGTCACCACGGCAGCACCACATTCGCGCAGGCGGTTGACCAGTTCGGCCTCATCGGAACGACCGAAGGCGGCACTCAGCAGCTCATAAACCGGCAGCATGTCACCGGGGCGCTCGGTTCTCAACATCAGGTATTACTCCTCGTACAGCAGAGCGGGCATTATTCCACACAACGGCTGGTCATTCTGAGTACCTTTGTCCAAAAATGGGAGGGTGCACTCAGGAAAACGAGCTGCAAACTG
Source organism: Aeromonas sp. R1-1 (assembly GCF_040908495.1). NCBI lineage: Bacteria > Pseudomonadati > Pseudomonadota > Gammaproteobacteria > Aeromonadales > Aeromonadaceae > Aeromonas > Aeromonas sp. R1-1. The sequence goes on from NZ_JBFODV010000079.1 coordinate 6,138, forward strand.
CTGCTGCAAGGCGGTTAGCGTAGCCGGGGTGACCCTGTTCATCGCCTCACGGTAGGCAAACCAGAGGGCGGGAGCCTCCCGCGCCAACCGATCAAAGGTCAGTTCGGGCGTTTGATGCCAACAGCCATCCAGCTCATCAACCAGCTCCGGCAGCTCCACCAGCAGCCGTAACTGCTGATAGCGCATCTGCGAAGAGTCACCCTGATCGCCCAGCGCCTGCGCCATCAATTGTTTGAACCAGTGGCGCCGTGATGCGCGCTCCTCGCGGCTGAGCAGGTCGGGCCCTTGACGCTGCTGCGCGGCCAGTTGTAGCAGCCACGCCAGCCCCTGTTCATCCCTGTCTTTCAGCAAGACGCCGCCAAGATGGGACAACTGCTCCGGTTCGGCCTGCTCCAGCAGTTCGACGGGGTAACAGTGCAGCTCCAGAGACCTCTCAAGATGCGGCGGGCAGCGAATAGAGCAGGACTCCTCCCCCGCGCCCCTCTCATCCACAAAGAGCGAGATGGCCAGCTTGCCGTTGGCGCTCTGCCGATTGGTCGTTGCGGGATCACACAGGATCACCACAGCAATCCGCTCATCAGCAAGCCAGCGGGCAATCTCCTCGGGAAAGGGATTGGGTAAGGAGGGAGCGCGATCCAGTCGCCAGTAACTCACCTCACACGGCTGGCGACCGCTGATATGGCGCCGCCCACGATAGTGCATGCCCAGTTTTGCCATCACCCGGCCGGAGGCTAAATTGTCTGGCATATGGCGAGCCGTCAGCGCAGGCAGTTGCAGTTGGGCAAAGGCGAACCCCTTGACCAAGCCAGCGGCCCGAGTCGCCAGACCGCGATTTTGCCAGGGCACGCCCACCCACCAGGCGAGCTCGCCATTCCAGTGCAGGGAGATCACCCCAAGCAACGCCGCACCTTGCTCCTCTGGCAAGGTGATGGCCCAGCTCCAGCCAAGGCCAAGCGCCGCCTTGCGCCAGCTGAGCGCCAGCCAGTCGCGGGCCCCCTCCGGCGGATAGGGGTGAGGAATATTGAGGGTGTAGCGCGCCAGCGCCTCGTCGCTGCAGTAGCGCACTATCTCGCGCTCATCGTCGGCCTGCAGTTGTCGCAATACGACACCTGATAGCGAATGCCCCTCAGCCAGGGTCGGCACCGTCACGCGGCGCGCCAGCAGGCGATTGAGCACGGCGCCCAAATCGGCCTCGGGGGTGAGCGGCAGATCGGCCCCCACAGGGCCAAGGGTGAGCAGTCCCTGCTCCTTGGCGAGGGTCAATAGGGAGGTAGAGGCACTGATCAGAACCTGGCGGCTGGGATCAACATGAAAATCCGCCAGCAGATCGCCATCGAGCCAGGCAGCCAGCAGGGCTCCAGGGCAGAGCACCCCGTCTGGAGGGCTGCTCGCCCAGGGTGCATCGGTTTGATCGAGGGCGGCCGCCGCCTCTTTGCCCAGCAGCAGCTGCCAGCGATGACTTTGTTGCTGCCAGTGCAGCAACAGCGCAGCCCACTGCGGTTGCCACAGACTGGCCTCGATCAGCAATTCCATCAGCTGGCCTGACAGGCCACTGGCAGCGTCAGATGGCGGGGATGGGCTTCGATACGGGCGATCCAGCTACGGATAGCTGGCCACCCCTGCAGAGAGAAGATCCCCTCCTCTGCCACGTGGGTGTAAGCATAAAGGGCGATATCGGCGATGGTCGGCGCATCACCACAGAGATAGGGGCTCTGTTTCAACTGCTGCTCCATTACCGCCAGCGCCTTCTCGCCACCGGCTTTCAGACCGTCGAGCCGCGCCTCCTGGGACTCGGGTCGGCCGAGATAGTGAACGATAAAGCGGGCCACCGCGATGTAGGGCTCATGGCTGTACTGCTCGAAGAACATCCACTTGAGCACCTCGGCCTGCTGGCGTGGATCAGTGGGCCACAAGGCGCGGCCTTGCCCCAGATAGAAGAGGATGGCGTTGGATTCCGCCAGCGCATCGCCTTGGCCCATCTCCAGCACCGGGATCTTGCCATTGGGGTTCATGGCCAGAAATGCGGGGGTACGGGTATCCCCCTCCTGAATATCCACCTCTACCCACTCAAGGGGAAGCTCCAGCCAGCGGGCCAGCAGCCACACCTTGTAACAGTTGCCGGAACGCAGATCACCATACAGACGCATACACACTCCTTGTGAAAACAGATTCGAATAGCGCGCTCAGGGAGCCAGACGCTCGATATGCCAGCCATCCCCGTCGCGGGTGTAGTAGAAGCGGTCGTGGAGCCGGTGCTCGCCCCCCTGCCAGAACTCCACCGTCTCGATCACCACCCGGAATCCGCCCCAGAAGCTCGGCAGCGGCACTTCGCCATTGGCAAACTTCTGCTTGAGCTCGAGGAACTTGGCCTCCAGCACGCCACGGGCCGAGATGCGGGTCGACTGCTTGGAGACCCAGGCGGCAATCTGGCTATCCTTGGGACGGCTGTGGAAATACTTCATCACCTCGAAAGTGCTCATCTTCTCCACCCGACCGGTCACATGCACCTGACGGTCGAGCGTATGCCAGGGAAAGAGCAGGCTGATACGGGGATTGCCTTCCAGCTGCTGCGCCTTGCGGCTGCCCATGTTGGTGTAAAAAACCATCCCCTGGGCGTCGTAGTGCTTGAGCAGCACGGTGCGCTGCCAGGGCTGACCCTCGGCATCCACCGTCGCCACCACCATGGCGGTGGGATCGGTCAGTTTGGCCTCACAGGCCTGCGCCAACCACTTCTCGAACAGCGCCAGCGGCTCGGCCGGCAGATCGGCCCGGTGCAGCCCGCCACGGGTATACTCACGGCGCAGATCAGCAACATCCATCATCTTGATTTTCCTTCAAATAAATAATGGTTCCACGACCATCAAGAGAGTGACGCAGGCATTGTGCGCTCGATAAACCGACCTTGTAAACCTGGTATCAGGGACAACATTCACCCTTCCTTGGCAACATGGCGCCTCTTTCGCCCATATTTCCGACTTATTTTCCATGGCTATACAGTTGGCAAGTCACACTGCCTTAAATTTCCCTGCAATCAGGAATCGCGGCTGGTCAGTTGCTGCTCATTTATATGGAGCAACCGAGCCAGATACTGCATGACTCGCCGAATATCCACCTTGCACCGCATCCCCCTTCCACCTATCATTGCGCCGTTTGTCTGTTTCAGAATCATCCCGCTACCGGGGTGATTCATCTTTATCTGGCCAAGGTTAATCTCATGCTCAAATCCCCACTGTTGCCCCGTTTCGGGGATCTGGTCGTTGCCATTGTTGACGATGTGCTCGGTCAGGGTCTTACCCTCGACCGCGCTTATGCCCGTCACTTCTCCGGCATCGAACTAAAACCGCAAGAACAGGCAAGGATTGCCCTGGTCACCGGCGACCTGCTGCGCCGTCTCAGCCTCTATTGCTTCCTCACCGGCATTCAGGTGCGTCAGGCCGAAAAGAATGTCTGGCCGCTGCTGCACAGCTGGCACGCCTTCCACAAAATTGCCCAGCCCAATCACCCGACCCTGGATCGCTTCAATGAAGAAGCATTCCGCCGCCGTCTGACCGAGGCGAAGAAGAACCCGGTATTGATGGATGGTTGCCCGAGCTGGTTGGAGAAACTGGGAAGCGAGCAGCTGGGTGAAGCCTGGCCTGCCGAGCGTGCCGCCCTGGCCTGGATGCCCAAGCGATACCTGCGGGTCAACACCCTCAAGTGCACCCGTGATGAACTGCAGGCCATGCTGGCCAAAGAGCAGGTCACCACCATTCCGGTTGAAGGTGTGGAGACTGCCCTGCAGGTCACCTCTGACGCCGCCCTGTTCCGTACCAAGGCCTTTGCCGATGGCTGCTTCGAACAGCAGGACGCTGGCTCCCAGCTGGTTGCTGCCGCTTTGGAAGTTGCCCCGGGCATGCGCGTTATCGACGCCTGCGCCGGTGCCGGTGGCAAGACCCTGCATATCGCCGCCATGATGCAGGGCAAAGGCCGTCTGCTGGCGATGGATGTGGAAGAGTGGAAGCTGGAGAACCTCAAGCAACGCGCTCGTCGCGCTGGTGCTCACAACGTGGAGACCCGGGTCATCACCAGCAGCAAGACCGTCAAGCGCCTCAAAGAGAGCGCCGACCGCGTACTGCTGGACGTGCCCTGCTCCGGTCTTGGCGTACTCAAGCGCAATCCGGATGCCAAGTGGCGTGATACCGCCGAGCGTCTGCCGGTGCTGGTCGCGCTGCAAGAAGAGATCCTGCAGCGTTACAGCCAGATGGTGAAAGTGGGTGGTCTGCTGGTTTATGCAACCTGCTCCATCCTGCCCGAGGAGAACCGCCTGCAGGTGGACAAGTTCCTCGCCGCCAACGAAAACTTCCGTCTGCGTGACGATCACACCGTGAGCCCGTCCGAGACCGGCTTCGACGGTTTCTACATGGCTCGTATCGAACGGATCGCCTGATCCAGAATGACCTGCTCCTTGCGCCCTTATCGCGCACGGACGGTTCGATGAAAAAAGAGCGGACGGTGATGTCGCGGCCAAACAGCATGAAGGAG
>NZ_JBFODV010000008.1:0-5735 GCF_040908495.1 Aeromonas sp. R1-1
GCGTTGAAATACAGAACCCCCGATGCGGTACATAGGGGGTTCTGAGTAGAGAAATGCTAGTTGAAAATGTGTAAACCTATTTCAGGACTAGACAGATGAAAGCGTAGATCATGGTCAAAAAACTCGTGACACTTACCATCTATCTGATTTCTTCCTTAATTTTGGTAGTAATAGCGATCAAGTGAAGAATGGACTACAACGTTTTCTAGAGTTGATTTTTTCTCATCCATATAAAAATCCCACCTTTGATGAGTTTGCAATGTTCATGGCGTTTAACAGCTCGGTTCGCTCTGGTGATTTATCACGTCAAGTCGGCGCTGTAATTAGTAGAGAAAAGCAAATAATTGCAACTGGAGCTAATGATGTACCTAAGTCTGGTGGGGGACTATATTGGGCAGAAGTAGACAAAAAAACAGGAAAGGTAGAAGATCATCCAGATGGAAAAGATTACACCAGAGAGAAAGACTCTAATAAACAAGCACAAGCAGAAATAATAGAAGAAATTGCTAATAACCTTCTAGGTAGTGGTCTATTTGAAGAAGAACGTCAACTAGAAATAATTAAGATACTAAAAGACAGCAAGATTTCTGACCTCACTAAGTTTGGACGCGTTGTTCATGCAGAAATGGATGCTTTACTTTCTTGTGGTAGAGCCGGAATTCCTACAAGTGGCACCACTATTTATTGTACTACGTTTCCATGCCATAACTGTGCAAAACATATCATAGCCAGTGGAGTAGAGAGGGTTGTTTATGTAGAGCCATATCCCAAAAGTCGAGCTTTAGATTTTCATTCCGAGTCGATTACATTGAAATCTGAACTTGAAGAATCGACCTTGGACAATAAAGAGACTGTAGCCTTTGAGCCATTTATTGGCATTGGCCCACGTCGATTTCTTGATCTATTCTCTATGAGTTTAGGTGGAGGGGCGAAATTGAAACGGAAAGATAAAGGTGGTGCAATTCTTGAGTGGGATAAAACTAAAGCACCAATTCGGTCACCTTTGGTGCCAAAGTCATACAAGGAAATAGAAATTGCAGCGACAGAGTTATGGGATAAATTAGGGTAAACCCTCACGCATTTATTAGTAACAAAGAGGGAGCAATAAATTGCTCCCTCTTTGGTTATTACCCTTCCTGATTTTCCCCGGTTGCCGGTTCGGCACCGGCGGCGGGTTCAATCTCGATGCGATCGACACGCTGCAAGCCACGGGGCAGCTTGGCGCCGCGGCGGCCGCGCTCGCCGCGGTAGTAATCGAGATCAGAGGGTTTCAAGGTCAGCTTGCGCTTGCCGGCAAACAGGGTGACCGACTGGCCCTGCGGGATCACGGCGGCCATTACCACAAACTCCTCACGCGCCTTGACGCGAGCCGACGGAATGCTGATCAGCTTGTTGCCCTTGCCCTTGCCGAGCACCGGCAGGGTGTTGAGCGAGAACAGCAGCATGCGCCCTTCGTTGGAGATGGCCATGCAGAGATCGGTCTCTGGCGAGCCGATCTTCTGGGGTGCCATCACCTGACCCCCTTCCGGCACGGTGAGCAGCGCCTTGCCGTTCTTGTTCTTGCCGATCAGGTCGTCATAGGTGCAGACAAAGCCGTAACCGGCATCGGAGCAGATGAGGTAGGGCTCGCCCTCGTTGCCCATCACCAGATGGCGCACCTCTTCCCCTGCCCCCAGCGCAAAGCGGCCGGTGAGCGGTTCGCCCTGACTGCGCGCGGATGGCAAGGTGTGAGATTCGAGGGCATAGGTGCGGCCCAGCGTGGAGAGGAACACCGCCTGCTGGTTGCTGCGGCCACAGGCGTGGGCCAGATAGCTGTCCCCCGCCTTGTAGGAGAGCCCCTCGACATCCACATCGTGGCCCTTGGCGGCGCGCACCCACCCCTTGTCGGAGAGGATGACGGTGACCGGTTCGCTGGGAATAAGCTCTTTCTCGGTCAGCGCCACGGCGGTGGCACGCTCCACCAGCGGGGTGCGGCGATCGTCGCCGTACTTCTCGGCATCGGCCAGCAGCTCTTTCTTGAGCAGGGTGTTGAGACGGCGCTCGGAGCCCAGGATCAGCTCCAGCTTGTCGCGCTCTTCGGCCAGTTCGTTCTGTTCGGCGCGCAGCTTGAACTCTTCGAGCTTGGCCAGATGGCGCAGTTTCAGCTCGAGGATTGCTTCGGCCTGGGTCTCGGTAATGTTAAAGCGCTCCACCATCACCTTGCCCGGCTCATCCTCGGTGCGGATGATCTCGATCACCTCGTCGATGTTGAGATAGGCGATCAGCAAGCCTTCGAGGATGTGCAGGCGAGCCAGCACCTTGTCGAGGCGGAATTGCAGACGGCGACGCACGGTCTCGCGGCGGAACCGAATCCACTCGCTGAGGATGGTCTTGAGGCACTTCACCTGCGGCCGGTTGTCGAGGCCGAGGATGTTGAGGTTGACCCGGTAGTTCTTCTCCAGATCCGTGGTGGCGAACAGGTGGGCCATCAGCCCCTCCACATCCACCCGGTTGGAGCGCGGCACGATCACCAGACGGGTCGGGTTCTCGTGGTCAGATTCATCGCGCAGGTCGGTGACCATCGGCAGCTTTTTCGCCACCATCTGGGCGGCGATCTGCTCCATGATCTTGGCGCCGGAGGCCTGATGGGGCAGCGCCGTGATGACGATATCGCCATCCTCCTCGCTCCAGACCGCCCGCTGCTTGATGGAGCCCTTGCCGGTCTCGTAGATTTTGCGGATATCGTCGCGCGGGGTGATGATCTCGGCATTGGTCGGGTAATCCGGCCCCTGAATGTGCTGCATCAACACATCGAGCCCCGCATTGGGGTTGTCGAGCAGCTCGGCACAGGCGTAAGCCACTTCCCGCGCGTTGTGGGGCGGAATGTCGGTCGCCATCCCCACCGCAATACCGGTCACCCCGTTGAGCAGGATGTGCGGCAGACGGGCAGGCAGCACCACCGGCTCCTTCATGGTGCCGTCGAAGTTCGGCGTCCACTCCACCGTGCCCTGACCCAGCTCGGAGAGCAGCAGCTCGGAGAAGCGCGACAGCCGCGCCTCGGTATAACGCATGGCGGCGAAGGATTTGGGATCGTCCGGCGCACCCCAGTTGCCCTGACCATCCACCAGCGGGTAGCGGTAGGAGAAGGGCTGGGCCATCAGCACCATGGCTTCATAACAGGCGCTGTCGCCGTGCGGATGGTACTTACCCAGCACGTCACCCACGGTACGGGCGGATTTCTTGTGCTTGGAGAGGGCCGACAGACCCAGCTCGCTCATGGCGTAGATGATGCGCCGCTGCACCGGTTTGAGGCCGTCGCCAATATGCGGCAAGGCCCGATCCATGATGACGTACATGGAGTAGTTCAAGTAAGCCTGTTCGGTAAAGGTGCGCATTGGCTGGCGCTCTACCCCGTCCAGACTGAGCTCGATAGCATCACTCATATGTTTTTCTCTTGCTATGGCGCGCCCCAGGAGGGCACGCCTGAAATGCGGGTCGGCAGGTGACCGACGGCTTAGATGATGGCGAGGTTACCCTTCTCTTCCAGCCACTCGCGGCGATCACCCGCCCGCTTCTTGGCCAGCAGCATGTCCATCAGCTGCAGGGTCTCGTCAGCCGCATCCCCTTCGCTCTCTCCTGCCGGCTCCATGGTGAGCTGCACCAGACGGCGAGTGTTGGGATCCATGGTGGTTTCCCGCAGCTGTTTCGGGTTCATCTCACCCAGACCCTTGAATCGGGTCACCATCACCTTGCCTTTCTTCTTCTCGGCCTCGACCCGCTGCAACACGCCATTCTTCTCGTCCTCGTCGAGGGCGTAGTAGACCTCTTTACCGATATCGATCCGGTAAAGCGGCGGCATGGCGACGTAGACGTGACCCTTCTCCACCAGCGTGCGGAAATGTTTCACGAACAGGGCGCAGAGCAGGGTGGCGATGTGCAGACCGTCCGAGTCCGCATCCGCGAGGATGCACACCTTGCCGTAGCGCAGGCCGCTGAGATCCTCGGAATCGGGGTCGAGCCCGATGGCGACCGAGATATCGTGCACTTCCTGTGAGGCGAGCACCTGACCGGCCTCCACCTCCCAGGTGTTCAGGATCTTGCCGCGCAGCGGCATGATGGCCTGAAACTCGCGATCCCGCGCCTGCTTGGCACTGCCGCCCGCGGAGTCACCCTCCACCAGGAACAGTTCGCCCTGCATGGGGTCGGCGCAGTTACAGTCGGTCAGCTTGCCGGGCAGCGCCGGGCCCTGGGTGATCTTCTTGCGCACCACCGTCTTGGCGGCGCGCATCCGGCGCTGGGCGCTGGAGATACAGATCTCGGCGATCTGCTCCGCCAGCTCGGTGTTGCTGTTCAGATAGAGGCTGAAGGCATCCTTCACCACGCCGGAGACAAACGCCGAGCTCTGGCGGGAGGAGAGGCGCTCCTTGGTCTGACCGGCGAACTGTGGATCCTGCATCTTGATGGAGAGGATGTAGGCGCAGCGATCCCAGATATCTTCCGGGGTCAGCTTGACCCCGCGCGGCAGCAGGTTGCGGAACTCGCAGAACTCGCGCATGGCGTCGAGCAGCCCCTGACGCAGACCGTTGACGTGAGTACCGCCCTGCGCAGTGGGTATCAGGTTCACATAGGATTCGGCGAGGCATTCTCCCCCTTCAGGCAGCCAGCAGAGTGCCCAGTCCACCGCCGACTGTTCGGAGCTAAAGGAGCCGATAAAGGGCTGCTCCGGCAGGCAGGTGAACTGCTTGACCGCGTCGACCAGATAATCCTTGAGGCCATCTTCGTAGCACCACTCCAGCTTGATGCCGGTGTTCTTGTCGAGGAACTTGATGGTGAGGCCCGGGCAGAGCACCGCCTTGGCTTTGAGCAGGTGCTCCAGCTTGGTGACCGAGAACTTGGGCGAATCGAAGTAGCTTGCCTGCGGCCAGAAGCGCACCCGGGTGCCAGTGTTGCGACGACCGCAGGTGCCGGTGATGGTCAGCTCCTGCACCTTCTCGCCGCGCTCGAAGGCGATGTCGTAGACCTGACCGTCACGACGCACGGTCACCTCGACCCGATCGGAGAGGGCGTTCACTACCGAAATACCCACCCCGTGCAGACCGCCGGAAAACTGGTAGTTCTTGTTGGAGAATTTGCCGCCCGCGTGCAGCTTGCAGAGGATCAGCTCCACCCCGCTGACACCCTCTTCCGGGTGGATATCGACCGGCATGCCGCGGCCGTCGTCGATCACTTCGAGGGACTGGTCTTCATGCAGGATCACCTCCAGATTGCGGGCGTGACCTGCCAGCGCTTCATCGACGCTGTTGTCGATGACCTCCTGGCCGAGGTGATTGGGCCGGGTGGTGTCGGTATACATGCCGGGGCGGCGACGCACCGGCTCAAGGCCATTGAGGACCTCAATGGCATCCGCATTGTATTGAGTAGACATGGAGGGCCTTGCGAATTGACGTTTGGAGGGAATCTTAACTGCTAGGCGGGGGTAGAACAAACTCCCCGCACCGAAAGCTTGATCTGGAGAAGAACAAGCAGGGCGAGACCGCCCTTATTGACTCGAACCTGACTATAACCCGAGGAAACGGATGATCTGGGCGGGGTAGCGCTCGAACGCGACAAAGGCGTGGTTGCCGCCGCACTCCAGCGAGAGGCGGGCAAAGCGGTATTCGTCCAGCGCCTTGCGATAGTCGAGCACCTCATCCCCCTGCTGTTGCAGCACCCAGAGTCGCTCCGGCGCCGTCACCGGTACCGCCAGTGCCCGCAGC
>NZ_JBFODV010000080.1:0-8449 GCF_040908495.1 Aeromonas sp. R1-1
GCTGGAGCGTTACGGGAGGGGGGTGAATATCAAAGCATGTTTGCATGAGGCGCTGGGGCGCCCCATGCAACACGTAATTGGGACATAGCCTTTTCATTGCGCTCACCACCCGGCCAGATAGCGAGGCTAAGTCGCTGATTATTGACGGCGATCCCGCTTTGCTCATCTCGTCATCCCGTGCCGTGCGATTGAACTAGGCTTCAAGAAACATCCTCGTGGTGAGGATGATCGCAGAAGAGGCCGCAATGAAAAAACTGATGATGATCCTGGTGTGCGCCCTGGGGCTGGTGGCATGCAGCTCCCAATACATCATGAGCACCAAGGATGGCAAGATGATCACCACAGAGAGCAAACCCAAGCTGGATGAGAGTACCGGCATGTATCGCTATTACGATCATGAAGGGCGTGAGGTGATGATCAAGAAAGATGACGTGACCCAAATCATGGAGCGCTAAGCGCTCTCTTGCCGCAAGGGCCGCTATCTGCGGCTCTTCTCATTTTCGCCGAAAATTCCCGCTGTTCCTCTGTTTATCCCCGCACATTCGCAGCAAATTCAGTCGTGATACAGCTTCCGTTATGGTTTAACCCTTATCATCACACTCCATTTTTTATTGGAGGTGTTATGTCCTTGATGTCTATCTGGAATTCCCGTTTTTCTGCACGCAGCTTGCTGGGTGGTGTCTTGCTGGTGGTGGCGTCAGCCAGCCATGCCGGTGACGATCAGTTCACGCTGGGGCGGACTATTTTACTGGGAGCCGGTGATCATGGTGCGACAATTCCTTTGGTGATTTGCCGTCAGACCAAATATATCAAGGTGAAGGCGGAGCGTGATTTGACCCTGGATCGGGTGGTGGTGACCTATGGTGGTGATCGTACCAAGACCATTCGTTTCGATCGGGAAATGAGCAGTGATAAAGAGACCGAGTGGAAATCACTGGGTTCACGCCGTTGTGTGAAAAAAATCGAAGTGTACGGTAATTCAGAGCGCAGCAAAGCGGGCGTAAAAGTATTTGGCCGCAAATAAGTGATGCGGTTTTTCTGCGCAGACAGATGAGTTAAAAATAATGGCGAGCCGTGGCTCGCCATTATTTTTATGGTTGGGTTCGCTATTTTTTCGGCCGAAACGGCTTGATGACGGTTTCATCGCACTCAAGATACGGCCCTTCCATCAAATCGATGCAGTAGGGGATGGCGGGGAATACTGCATCCAGACATTCGCGGATTGATTTGGGCTTGCCCGGCAGATTGACGATCAGGGTGTCGTCGCGCAGTCCGGCTGTCTGGCGCGACAGAATGGCGGTCGGCACAAACTTGAGGGATTCGGCCCGCATCAGCTCGCCAAAGCCCGGCATCATGCGATCACATACCGCTTCGGTCGCTTCCGGCGTGACATCCCGCTTGGCCGGGCCGGTGCCGCCTGTGGTGACGATGAGGCAACACTGCTCCTCATCCGCCAGCCGGATCAGGGTCGCTTCAATCTGCTCCTGCTCATCGGGGATCACCTGATAGACAGGTTCCCACTCCGAGGTCAGATAGGCGTTCAGAGTGTCGATGATGGCCTTGCCGGAGAGGTCTTCATAGATGCCCGCGCTGGCGCGATCGCTGACGGTGACGATACCGATTTTTGCCTTGCTCATGGTCTGCTCTTGAATGTCCGATAAAAGTGGCAATTAAAATAACATAATCAGTGAGATATGTTAAACCGTCAGGAGGTGACGCGGGTCGGTGAGGGAAGAATAAAGTGTCGAATGAAGCAAAATAAGGCCACCCGGATTTTTATTTGCAATAAAAAACAGAAAATCACAACCTAAAATGTATAAGTGTTTTATCTCGCATGAATTAAAAACAATCGCTTGTTTCCAAACACAATTAAAATAGATAGACACCCTCGTAGTGACCATTGTCCGGTTTAGTCCCCAGTGGATGGATTGAACCCTTTTTAGCCGCGTCGTATATACAGATTTATATGGCTGGGACGTGATGGTGTGGTACCGCAGTGTGTTGCCAGCAATAGTCGCCAAGGAGGGCATATGGAGTTGCCTGATTTTGACACCCTGAAGGAGTTGGCTGCAAGTGAGCCCTCCCGGCTGGATGCGATTCTGGAGCAGCAGATCGACCAGTTGATGGCCCGAGCGAGCCCCGATCAGCGGCGCCGTCTGCGCGGGTTGCAGTTCAAGATTGATGGTCAGCGCCGTCTGGCGAAAAACAATCTTGATAGCTGTATTCGGATTACCAACATGATGCGGGAATCTTTTTATTTGATGCGCAGCGAAATGAGCCAGTTCAGAGAAGAGGGGGACCATCCGCCTGAAAGCGATGGCAGTGGTAAAATAATCCGTCTGGCTGACTATCGACGTCGTAAATAATCTGCAATAACCCCCTTGGTTGATATTTCAGTCAAATCGGTGAGGCCATAATAAAGGGAATTGCTGGCGACCTGATTGTTATGGTTTTTAATGCTAGTCGTAATGTATTTGTGATGTAATTTCTTTTCTCCTTCTTGTAATAACTTATTAGTCAGGTTGTGATAGGGATGGATGAATAACAGTAAAAGTTAGGCTAATATGGCCGAAATTTTTATTGCTACGACTCGAAGGGATTATGAGAAGTATCACACCAAGACGGGTGTTGTCGCGGGAGCAACAGACAGAGATCACCCGCATTATCGTCAAGGTGGGTCAGATGTTGGCCCAGTTCGGGGCGGAGAGCCGGATCATCGAGCAGACCACGGTGCGGCTGGGGATGGCGCTGGGGCTGGAGAGTGTCGAAATGGCCATCTCTTCCAGTGCCATCGTGCTCACCAGTCTCTATCAGGGGGGTTGCGTCACCACTACCCGGCGGGTGCGCGAACATGGCATCAACATGCAGGTGGTGTGCGAGATCCAGCGGATCTGCATCATGGCGGAGAAAGAGCTGATCGGTGCCCGTGAAGTGCGCCAGCGGCTCGAGGCCATCGTCCCCTTTCACTATCACCCCTGGCTAGTGGTCCCCATGGTGGGGCTCTCCTGTGGCGCCTTTAGCCTGCTGTTTGGCGGTGACTGGCCCATCTTCCTGGTGACCTGCTTCTCGTCTGCCGTGGCGATGCGGGTGCGCCAGCTGATGGCCCGCCATCACCACAGCCCGCTCATCAACTTTGCCGCCACCGGCTTTATCGCCACCCTGCTCTCTTCCAGCGCCACCTTCTTCAACTGGGGTGACCAGCCCTATCTCGCCATGGCGGCCAGCGTGCTGCTGCTGGTGCCGGGCTTTCCGCTGATCAATGCGGTCTCAGATATGGTGAAGGGCTACTTCAACATGGGGCTGGCCCGCTGGGGGACTGCGACCCTGCTGACCATCAGCGCCGCCATAGGTATCATTTTGGCCATGTCGGTCACCGGTATCTGGGGGTGGAAAGTATGATGGATTTGCTCTGGCTACTGGCCAAGGATGCCTTCTGGTCCTCCATTCCGGCGGTGGGGTTTGCCATGCTGTTCAACGTGCCGCCACGGATGCTGAAATATTGCGCCATGGGCGGCGCGCTGGCCCACAGCCTGCGTACCCTGCTGATCCACTACGGCATGCCCATCGAGTGGGCGACGCTGGCGGCGGCGACTACGGTCGGCTTTGTCTGCGTCTACTGGTCGCGCCGTCTGCTGGCACCGCGTCCGGTGTTCAGCGTTGCCTCGATTATTCCGATGATCCCGGGTAGTTATGCGTTCAAGACCATGATTGCGGTGGTAGAGCTCAACATCAATGGCGTGACCATGGAGTTGCTCCAGAGTGCGGTGGAGAACGGCCTCAAGGCGCTCTTTATCGTCGGTGCCCTCAGTTTCGGTTTGGCGATCCCCTCTCTGGTCGTGTACCGTAACCGCCCCATAATCTGACAGACGGTGAGAGGCCCCATGAAGATTTCCATGATTGCCGCCATGGCCCACGACAGGGTGATCGGCAAGGACAACCAGATGCCCTGGCATCTGCCTGCCGATCTGGCTCACTTCAAGCGTGTCACCCTCGGTAAACCGGTATTGATGGGGCGCAAGACCTTCGAATCCATCGGTCGACCGCTGCCCGGACGGCGCAATCTGGTGATCAGCCGCAATCCCGACTATCAGGTCGAGGGCATTGAGGTGGTGGGTTCCGTCGAGGCGGCGCTGGCGCTGTTGGCAGGCAGCTCGGTGGAGGAGTTGATGGTGATCGGTGGTGGTCATCTCTATGCCGAGATGTTGCCGAGTGCGGATTGCCTCTATCTGACGCAAATCGATCTGGCGGTGGAGGGGGATACCCGTTTCCCCGCTTTTGACGATGGCCACTGGCAACGCGTTGATTGCGAGAGCCACCCTGCCGATGAAAAGAACCCGCACCCCTATAGCTTCGAGACCTGGCAGCGCCGCTGACGGACGAATGCTAATGGGTAAATAACATCAAGGGCATCTTCGGATGCCCTTGATGTTCTGTTGGGTTTTCAAGACGGGATTAGATACCAGAGCCGTCGTTCTCGCCATTTTCCTCGTGCAAACCGCACTCGCGCTTGAGGCCGAAGAAGCGGGTCTGCTCCTCGCTCATGCCCGGCTCCCACTTGGCGGTGGTGTGGACATCGCCCACCGAGAGATAACCCTGCTCCCACAGCGGGTGGTAGGGGAGGTCGAACTCCTTGAAGTAGTAGAAGACATCCTTGTTGCTCCAGTCGATCACCGGCAGGAACTTGAAACGGCCTCGCTGGATGCCCAGCACCGGCAGCTTGCCACGGCTGCCGGATTGCTCCCGGCGCAGGCCGGAGAACCAGGTCTGGGCCCCCAGCTCACGCAGGGCGCGGTCCATCGGCTCCACCTTGTTGAGCTGGTTGTAGCGGGTGATCCCCTCCACCCCCTGCTCCCACAAAAGGCCAAATCGCGCCTCCTGCCAGGCTGGGCTGAGCTCGGCCCGGTAGATCTTCAAGTTGAGCGCGAGGCGCTCGGTCAGCTCGTCGATGAAACGGTAGGTCTCGGGGAAGAGATAACCGGTATCGGTCAGCACCACGGGTACGTCGGCCCGTTCGCGACTTACCAGATGGAGCATCAGCGCCGCCTGAATACCGAAACTGGAGGAGAGCACATGCTCCCCCGGCAGATTGGCCAGGGCCCAGCGAACCCGCTCGGGGGCACTCATGGTATCCAGCTCCCGGTTGAGGGGCGCCAGCGCCTCGGCCTGCTCTTCACGGCCGAGGGCCAGCAGTGCCTGCAGGTCAAGGCGGCCATCTTCAGTGACATTAAGCGGCAGATTAAGCGGCATAGAAGTCCCTCGCAGAATCGATAACGGGGGCAATTACCCCAACCCGGATCACGAAGTCGCC
The DNA here is from genome assembly GCF_040908495.1 of Aeromonas sp. R1-1. NCBI lineage: Bacteria > Pseudomonadati > Pseudomonadota > Gammaproteobacteria > Aeromonadales > Aeromonadaceae > Aeromonas > Aeromonas sp. R1-1. The sequence continues at coordinate 5,309 of NZ_JBFODV010000080.1, forward strand.
GAAGCACTCACCCTGATTGCGCTCTTTGGCCCAGCGGCCGATCAGCGCGTCCAGTTCGGCCAGGATCTGCTGCTCGGTGATGTTCTCCAGGTGCAGGCGCGGAATGCGGGTGCCTTCCAGGTTGCCCCCCAGATGGAGGTTGTAGCGGCCGGGCGCCTTGCCCACCAGACCCACTTCCGCCAGCATGGCGCGGCCGCAGCCGTTGGGGCAGCCGGTGACCCGGAAGATGATGGCGTCATCCGCCAGCCCATGTTTGGTGAGCAAGCCCTCGATGTCGGTGACAAACGCCGGCAGCATGCGCTCCGCTTCGGCCATCGCCAGCGGGCAGGTGGGCAGGGCCACGCAGGCCATGGACTGCTTGCGCTGCTCGCTCACGCCGTCATCCAGCAGGCCGTATTGGCGCGCCAGCCCTTCGATGCGGGCCTTCTCGCTGGCAGGCACCCCGGCGATGATGAGGTTCTGGTTGGCGGTCAGGCGAAAATCCCCCTGATGCACCTTGGCGATCTCCAGCATGCCGGTTTTGAGCGGCTTGCCCGGGAAGTCCAGCAGGCGGCCATTCTCGATAAACAGGGTGAGGTGATGCTTGCCGTCGATCCCCTCGACCCAACCGAAGCGATCGCCACGGCTGGTGAACTCATAGGGACGAACCGGCCCGAACTGGATGCCGGCGCGGCTCTCCACCTCGGCCTTGAAGGCTTCGACGCCAACCCGTTCAAGGGTGTACTTGGTCTTGGCGTTCTTGCGGTTGACCCGGTTACCCCAGTCGCGCTGGGTGCTGACCACGGCGGCCGCCACCTCCAGCACGTGGGAGAGCGGAATAAAGCCAAAATCGCTCGCCTTGCGCGGGTAGGTGCTGGTGTCGCCGTGGGTCATGGCCAGCCCGCCGCCCACCAGCACGTTGAAGCCTACCAGCTTGCCGTGTTCGGCAATCGCCACGAAGTTGAGATCGTTGGCGTGGATATCCACGTCGTTATGAGGCGGGATCACCACGGTCGTCTTGAATTTGCGCGGCAGGTAGTTGGAACCCAGGATCGGCTCCTCATCCTGCCCCAGTTTTTCACCGTCCAGCCAGATTTCCACGTAGGCGCGGGTCTTGGGCAGCAGGTGTTCGGATATCTTCTTGGCCCACTCGTAGGCCTCCTGATGCAGTTCGGACTCCACCGGGTTGCTGGTGCAGAGCACGTTGCGGTTCACGTCGCCGGCGGTGGCGATGGAATCGATGCCGGTGCTGTTGAGGGTCTGGTGCATCAGCTTGATGTCGCGCTTCAATACCCCGTGGAACTGGAAGGTCTGACGGGTGGTCAGGCGGATGCTGCCGTAGAGGCTGTGCTCTTCGGCGAACTTGTCGATGATCTGCCACTGGGCCGGGGTGATGATCCCACCCGGCAGGCGGGCACGCAGCATGACGTTGTGCAGCGGTTCCAGCTTCTGGGCGGCGCGCTCCGGGCGGATGTCGCGGTCATCCTGCTGGTACATGCCGTGAAAGCGGATCAGCTGGAAGTTGTCGCCGTTGAAGCCGCCGGTGAGTGGATCCTGCAGATCTTGCTCAATGGTGCCACGCAGGAAGTTGCTCTCACGCTTGAGGCGCTCGTTGTCGGCCAGCGGCCCTTCGACCGGTCCCGCTTTTGGGTGAGAAAGAGGTTGTTTGCTCATCAATAGACATCCCTTTGATAACGTTTGGCACGACGCAATTCGCTCAAATACTCTTCTGCTTCCTCACGGCTCTTGTGGCCGTGTTCGGCAATTACATCCAGCAGGGCCTCCTGCACATCCTTGGCCATCTTGTTGGCGTCACCACACACATAGAAGTGAGCGCCTGCTTCCAGCCACTGGTAGAGCTCCTGGCCCGCTTCACGCAGACGGTCCTGCACATAGATCTTGTTGGCCTGATCCCGGCTGAAGGCCAGGGAGATCTTCGACAGCAGCCCCGATTTCACATAACGCTGCCACTCCACCTGATAGAGGAAATCCTGGGTAAAGTGGGGGTTGCCGAAGAAGAGCCAGTTCTTGCCCTCGGCCCCCTGCGCTTCCCGCTCCTGCATAAAGGCGCGGAACGGGGCGATGCCGGTGCCCGGGCCCACCATGATGACGGGGGTGTCGGGGTTTTGCGGCAGGCGGAAGTTGTCGTTGTGCTCGATGAATACCCGCACCTCGCCATCCTCAATCAGCCGATCCGCAAGATAGGAGGAGGCTGCGCCAGAGCGCACAGTGCCATCCTCCTGCGGGTAACGCACCACACCGACGGTCAGGTGCACCTCCTCTTCCACTTCGCTCTGGGCGGAGGCGATGGAATAGAGGCGTGGGGTGAGGGGTCGCAGCAGGCCAACCAGCTGCTCGGCCGTGAGCGCGGTCGGGAAGCGTTTCAGCACATCCACCACCTGAGTAGAGGCGACCAGTGCATTGACCTGGGCCTTGTCGCCAGCCAGATCTTTCAGCGCTGCGTTGTCCGATATATCAGCGAGCCCTGTGATAAAGCCGCCGTGCAGCCGGGTCAGTTCGAAGTGACCGGTCAGTGCGGTGCGCAAGGTGCCGTGGGCTGTGGCTTCATCACCAGAGAGGCCGGTCAGGGCCAGCACTTCGCCCACCAGTTCGGCGTCATTGTCGAACCAGACACCGAGGGCATCCCCCGGCTGATAGGTGAGGCCGGAGTCGGCCAGATTGATTTCGATATGGCGGATATCCTTGGTGGAATCCCGGCCGGTGATCTTCTGATTGACCGACAGGCGCGCAGGGAAGGGGTTCTCCTTGCTGTACTGGCTGTGGCCAACCGCCTGCTGCACCGCGCTGGCTACGCTGTTGCTGGCAGCACCGGTAGAGAGGGTCGTGGCAATGGCGTTGAGCGCTTGTTCGCCCCACGACTTGGCTGCATCCTGATAATCCACATCGAGGCTGGCGAGCTCATAAATGCGCTCGGCTCCAGCGGTGGCGAGGAAGTTGTCAAAATCTTTGCCGGTCTGGCAGAAAAATTCGTAGGAGCTGTCACCCAGCCCCAGTACCGCGAACTTGAGCCCGTCCAGCTTGCCAATCTTGCCTTTTTTAAGCTGCTCGAACAGATCGACGGCGCTCTCCGGCGGTTCACCCTCCCCGTAAGTGCTCACTACCACCAGCAGGTGGCTCTCTTTCTTGAGCTGCTTGGGTTTG
>NZ_JBFODV010000081.1:0-1002 GCF_040908495.1 Aeromonas sp. R1-1
ATGCTGGAGCGTTACGGGAGGGGGGTGAATATCAAAGCATGTTTGCATGAGGCGCTGGGGCGCCCCATGCAACACGTAATTGGGACATAGCCTTTGAAATCATCCAGATCGATAAAGAGCAGCGCCCCCGCCCCTTGCGGCTGCAGCTGGGCAAACGCCTTGCCAAACCCCTGCCGGTTGAGCAAACCGGTCAGCGCGTCGCTGTTGGCACGTTCCGCCAGTCGCTGCTCATAAGCCTTGCGCTGGGTGATATCGATATGGGAGCCCATGATCCGCAGCGGCTTGCCATCGCAATCCCGATCGACGACCCGTCCCCTATCCCACAGCCAGGTGACCTCGCCTTGCGGGTTGATGGTGCGGTATTCGGCTTCATAGAAGGGGGTTTTCCCCTCAAGATGGGCAAAGTAGCTGCCCATGGCATGGGCGCGATCGTCGGGATGGAGCTTGGCGCTCCACTGATCGAAATGAGGGGCCATGTCACCGGCCTGAAAGTTCTGCAGATTGAAGACCCGCAGCTCGCCGGTGGGAATGGTGCCCTGCCAGAGACAGATGCCGGTGCCATCGAGGGCAGCATTGAGCTTCTCCTGCAACAGGCCGTTTTCATGCTGCAAAGCGGCGATCTCTGCCTGCAAACGGGCTATTTCACCGCCATGAGGGACGGGATCAGCGTTGCGACCCGCTCGACAGAGCCGGTCTCTCCCCTGTCATCCTCCGCAGATGCCCTGCCCTCTTCACTCAACACTGCGCCTCCTTGTGCTTGCTCTATGGATGATCTTGTCAATCCCTCACAAAGATGCCATCAGCTAGGTTCGATTAGTAGCTATTCATAGTCAAAATATTGAAAAATAATGGGATAACGCCGCGATAATCCAACCATTGTGGGCGATCCGGTACTGCGGCAGCCACAAAAAAAAGGCTATGTCCCAATTACGTGTTGCATGGGGCGCCCCAGCGCCTCATGCAAACATGCTTTGATATTCACCCCCCTCCCGTAACGCTCCA
>NZ_JBFODV010000082.1:0-5315 GCF_040908495.1 Aeromonas sp. R1-1
ATGCTGGAGCGTTACGGGAGGGGGGTGAATATCAAAGCATGTTTGCATGAGGCGCTGGGGCGCCCCATGCAACACGTAATTGGGACATAGCCTTTCAGATCCCGCTCGATATAGATGTCGAGGAAGGTGGCGGTACGACCGAGGGACATGGCCCCGCCATTTTGTGACTTCACCGCCGCCAGATAGGCAAAGTAGAGCCACTGCACCGCCTGCTGCGCCGTGCGTGCTGGCCCGGAGATGTCAAAGCCGTAGTTGGCCGCCATCTGCTTGATCTGCACCAGTGCCCGCTTGTGCTCGGCCAGCTCCTCGCGCTGGCGGATCACCTGCTCCAGCTGCTCTCCCCGCTCAAGCGCCGGTTGCAGATCGGCAAACTGCAGCTCCCGCTCACGGATTAGATAATCTATGCCATAGAGCGCGACCCGACGATAATCTCCGATAATGCGACCACGGCCGTAACCATCCGGCAAACCGGTCAAAATTCCTGATTTTCGGCAGCGCAACATCTCGGGAGAGTAGACGTCGAACACTCCCTGGTTATGGGTTTTGCGCAATTCGCTGAAGGTATATTCAAATTCGGGATCCATCTCCCGGCCATATGCTTCAAAAGAGCTGCGGATCATATTTACTCCGCCAAATGGGTGCAGTGCTCTTTTAAGGGGCTTGTCGGTTTGCAGGCCAACAATCTTTTCCAGCCCTTGCTCGATATAACCCGGCCCGTGGGCAGTAATGGTCGTGGCAATATTGGTATCAAAATCTACCGGTGCGTGGGTGGCGTTCTCGATACGGATCCCCTCCATCACCTTGTTCCACAAAGTGGTGGTCGCTTCTGTGGCATCCGCTAAAAACTGTTCGTCACCTTCATAGGGGGTGTAGTTCTGCTGGATAAAATCACGGACGTTGATCTCGTGCTTCCAGTTTTCACCGGCAAACCCTTGCCATGCTAGGCGGAATTTATCCTGATCCAATTGCATATCAACTTTCATCAAATAAACCTCATTCACTACTCATGACACAAGAGTGGAATATGTCAGACGCACTCGGCCTGACGAACCTGATGCCCCAGACGAATGGCATCCAGCGCGATCATTTTCTCTTCATTGGTGGGAATAACTGCCGCCAGTACCATGGACTCTGCCGCCGAAATCACCCGGCAGCCCTCGCTATTGGGACGCTGGTTAAATGGCTCGCTGATCGCTACGCCAAATACCTGAAGTCGTTCACACACCAGCTTTCTGATAAACGTGGAGTTCTCGCCAATACCGCCGGTGAAAATAATGGCATCCAGTCGGCGCAATGAGGTGGCATGACCGCCAATATGGCGGGCAATACGATGGACAAAAGCGTGAATGGCCAATTTCGCCCCGGGATGTCCTTCGTGATAGGCAGCTTCCAATACCCGCATATCGGAGGAGAGCCCCGAAATACCCAGCAGGCCGGACTGCTTGTTCAATATCCGTTCGATATCCTCGATGGATTGCCCGCTCTTGCTGGCGATATAGGCCAGCGCACCAAAGTCGATATCACCGCTGCGACTGCCCATAATCAGCCCCTCCAGCGGGGTCATCCCCATCGAGGTATCGACACTCTTGCCATCCTGTACCGCACAAATAGAGGCGCCATTGCCCAGATGGGCGATGACCAGACCGGCATGCTGCTCATCCAGCCCCATAAATACGCAGGCCTGCTCGGCAACATAGCGATGGGAGGTGCCATGGAAGCCATAACGGCGCACACCGTAATCCTGCAAATATTGATAAGGCAGCCCATAGATATAGGCTTCCGGCTTCAGGGTCTGGTGAAAGCCGGTATCAAATACCGCAATTTGGGGCTGGTCGGGAAATAGCTGGCGGGCGGCCATCACGCCGCTCAGATTGGCGTGGTTGTGCAACGGGGCCAGTGGCGAGACCTGCCTGATTTTGGCCAGTACCCGCTCGTCAATGATGGCCGCTTCGCTGAACTCATTACCGCCATGGGCAATGCGATGGCCCACCAGGGTGATGGCATCGAGCAAACCGCGCAGTTTCAGCTCTTCTGCAATCGCCGCCAATGCACAGCTATGGTTGTTTTCCGGCAAGGGAGTGGCCGGGTTTTTATCAATTTTCAGCTGGGGATGTTCGGTCTCGATACCATCGGCCATGCCGGAGATCACCACCTCGCAGGTTTTACTATCCAGTACCGAGAATTTGACCGACGAAGAGCCGCAATTGATAACCAGAACCAACGAATCAAACTTCATTACATCGCCTCGATATTTATGATGTCGAGTCACTGCAGTCAGAACATATTTACCACTGCGTGGTGGCCAAATAACGGATAGCCTTGCCCTGGGCCCAAATAATTGGGCCAACCAAGAACCGGTTATTGCGCGCTTCTGACTGCGCCATGCAGACCCCGCCAAGGGGTCAGGGTCTGAATGGCTGATGACTTGCAGAAAAGGTTTTCAGAACAGCTTGGAAACAATATTCAGGATGGTCAGCACACCGATGATGGTGACAAACACATTGCTGGCCTGGCCTTTATATTTGGCCAGCGCAGGTGTTTTGTTGACGGCATACATCGGCAGCAGACAGAGCAGGGAAGCGATGATCGGCGCCCCCATTGCCTCAATCAGGTCGAGGATGTTGGGGTTCACATAAGCGACCAGCCAGGTCGAGCCCATGATGAACAACATACTGACCATGTTGAGTTTTTTACTGGAAACCTTGCTCTTGTCGCCCTGGTAGCCAAAGCGGAGGATGAGGCCGTTCAACCCTTCCAGCGTCCCCAGATAGTGGCCGAAGAAGGATTTGAAGATGGCAACCAGCGCAATGATGGAAGCCGCATACTCCAGGGTGGTGGCAAATGCAGACTTGCTGCCAGCCAGCGAGGAGAAGTGGTTGGCCAGATAGGATAGCACCGGAATATTCTGGGCCTTGGCTTCCGCCATATTTTGCGGCGACAGGGTAAAGAGGCAGCTGAAGGCAAAGAACATCACCACGGCCACCATCAGCATGCTGGCACCGGAGATAATCTTCGAGCAGCGCTTCTCGGTAAAATCACGACCGAACTCCTGCTCATACTCTTCCCGTTTGGAGACGATGAAAGAGGAGACAATCGGCGAGAAGTTGAAGGAGAAGACCATGATAGAGATCCCCAACCAGACTGTGACCAGAATACCGTCGTGACCGAACATCGATATCTCGCTCAGATTGACCTGCTCAAAGACGGCACTGTTCCAGTACGGGACGAGGGAGAGGGAGATAACCACCAGACTGGCGATGAAAGGAAATACCAGATAGCTCATCACGCGAACCATCAGATCCTTACCGAAATAGATCACGAAGGCCATCAACAGCAGCAGCCCAAGAGCGACAACACCACGATTGAGCGGTGCCATTTGCAGTTGATGCTCCCAGAATGCCATGAAGGTATTGGTGATTGTCACACCATATATCCAAAGCAGTGGGCAGATGGCAAAGAAATAGAGGAAGGTAATCACTACCCCACCCATTTTGCCAAAATGCTCTTCAACGGTCTCGGTAATATTTGCCGATGGATTGCTGCCAGAAAGACATAATCTTGCCAACGCCCTGTGGCAATAAAATGCTATAGGGTAAGCCAGCACCAACATGATTAATATTGGTATCAGACCACCATATCCGGCCCGAATAGGGAAAAATAGAACACCTGCACCGATCGCGGTACCAAATAGCCCGAGTCCCCAGGTTGTATCCGACTTACGCCATGCTTTGACACTCTCTTTACTGCTGCTAACGACACTATCCAATATCATGACTGTATTCCTTACAGGCTAAATTGACGGATATTGTTCTGTTCGATAATTTCGGCGATCCGGGTCAGGTCAATATTGCCACCCGAAATAATGCTGACGGTCTTTTTGCCTTCGACATAATGTTTGAGTTTGCCACTCAGCAGCGCTGCCGAGGCCAGAGCTCCCGCCCCCTCGGTAATCACCTTGTTGCGCTGAATCAGGTCCACCATGCTGTGGCGAATATCATCTTCAGTGACCAGAACGATGTCATCGACCAGCTCTTTGACAATTTCATAGGTCAGGGTGCCGGGTCTTGCCACGTCACAGCCATCAGCCAGCGTGCTGCTGGTTCTGTGATTGGTCATGGTACCGGCATAAAAAGAGGCCGCCATACCGTGCACATTCTCGGATTGCACACCAATCACCTTGATAGTCGGATTAATAGATTTGATAGCCATGGCAACACCGGCAATCAAACCACCGCCACCGATCGGCACTATGATGTTATCGACATCATACAAATCTTCGATAATTTCCAGGCCAATGGTGCCCTGGCCGGCAATCACTTTTGCATCGTCGAAGGGGGGGATAAATACGCGGCCTTCCATCTCCACGATTTCGCTGACTTTGGCAATGGTGTCATTGAAGCTATTTCCATGGAGGATCACTGTGGCTGAATAGTCACTGGTTGCAGCAATTTTTGATTTGGGGGCACAGCAAGGCATGACCACCTTGGCATCAATTCCCAACATAGCACTGGAGAGTGATACACCTTGGGCATGATTGCCCGCCGAGCAGGCGACAACACCTTTTTGTCGGTCTTCCAGACTTAATGAACTGAGTTTGTTGAAGGCGCCACGAATTTTAAAAGAGCCTGTACGTTGCATGTTTTCAAGCTTGAGGTAAACCTCGCCATGGCAACGTTCGCTGATGTAGTTAGAGGGTAGTTGCGCGGTCTTGTATATATGATTGGTCAGTCTTTTTTTGGCTTCAGTAATATCATGAAGACCAATGGGCAGATTGCTATACATCTTCATCGCAAATCTCTTTTTATTTATTAATTTGTAGGGTTTTATTTCACAGGACGAAGCGATACTAGGTTCTATCAGTTGCAATTAATGTGAGCATAAACACAAAAAAATCTACAAAGAGACTGCGTTACGGTGAAATTATCAAAAAATGTGATGGCAGCAACACTTGAGTCCAAATGGATTAAAAAAAGTAATCAGATATTGGAAATATAATATAATTAACAACTCCAAAACAAAGCCGTAAATATTAGATTTTTCAGGGCAATTGCGTTGCTTTTGCAACCGGCAATCAGTTGCTTGCCTGCCAGAACCGGGACAATAAAAAAGCTCTGTCCCAATTACGTGTTGAAAGGCTAATCTTGAAGTAGGCCATCACCTCGAGGTCTACCATCATGGATACTCCAGCCTTTCAACACCTGTTGTCCCTCTTTCCCCAGCTAACCCTGCGCCAGCGTCGTGTTGCCCAGCAAGAGCTCACTGCACCCCACACCATTACCTCGCTCAATACTCAGTTACCGGCATCCCACATTGTC
>NZ_JBFODV010000083.1:0-1602 GCF_040908495.1 Aeromonas sp. R1-1
GCGCCTTCGCGGTGTTTGTCGAGATGGGCAAGCTGCCCTTTGACTGCGCCGAAGCCGAGCAGGAGCTGCAGGAGGGGCCGCTCACCGAGTACTCCGGTGCGGGGCTGGCCCTGCTCAAGCTCTCCATCGGCCTCAAGCAGCTGGTAGTGGTGCAGCTCTTTCTGGTGATTTTCCTGCCCTTCGGCAAGGCGGCCAACTGGAGTCTGCCTGCGCTCATCGGCGCGGCGCTGATCCTCGCCTGCAAGCTGCTGGTGGCCTTTTTGCTGGCTGGCATCATCGAAAACGCCATGGCCCGTACCCAGTTCGTGCGCACCCACAAGCTCACCCGCTACGGCTTGGGGCTGGCCCTGCTGGCGCTGCTCGCCTATCTGGTCGGGGTCTGAGCCATGCCCGCCAGCACAGCAATTTTTTCCGATTTCATCATTTGTGAATGCTCATTCCCGAACATTAAAGTGAGAACTGCATGACCATCGCCATTTCGGATCGCATCGGCTGCGACTACATCCAGCAGGTGCGAGCACAACTGCCCCACGCCATCGTCGACGAGGAGTGGCAAACCGCCGATCAGGCCACCATTACCGTCAAGCCCACCAGTCTGGTCGAGACCGCCAGCCTGATCTTCCACCAGCTGGGGGGCTGGCTTCCGCTCTCCTTTGCCAATGACGAGCGCAGCCTCAACGGCCACTTCGCCGTCTACCACGTCTTCTCCATGGAGGGCGACACCAAGTGCTGGATCACCGTCAAGGTGCTGGTAGATGCCGATACCCAGGAGTACCCCTCCATCACCCCGACCATTCCGGCGGCGGTATGGGGCGAGCGAGAGATCCGCGACATGTACGGCCTGCGCGCCATCGGCCTGCCGGATGAACGCCGTCTGGTACTGCCGGATGACTGGCCGGAGGATATCCATCCACTGCGCAAGGACGCCATGGATTACCGCCAGCGCCCGATGCCCACCACCGACACCGAGACCTACCCCTTCGTCAACGAGCTCGGCAGTGATGCCAACCGCATCGTGCCGGTCGGCCCGCTGCACATCACCTCGGATGAACCGGGCCACTTTCGTCTGTTCGTCGATGGGGAAGACATCATCGATGCCGACTACCGCCTCTTCTATGTCCATCGCGGCATGGAGAAGCTGGCGGAAACCCGCATGGGCTACAACGAAGTGGCGTTTCTGACCGACCGGGTCTGCGGCATCTGCGGCTTTACCCACAGCGTCGCCTACACCACCTCGGTGGAGAACGCCATGGGCATTCCGGTGCCGGAGCGGGCCAAGATGATCCGCGCCGTGCTGCTGGAGGTGGAGCGTCTGCACAGCCATATCCTCAACATCGGCCTGTCGAGCCACTTCACCGGTTTCGACACCGGCTTCATGCAGTTCTTCCGGGTGCGGGAAAAGTCCATGACCCTGGCCGAGCTGCTCACCGGCGCCCGCAAGACCTACGGCCTCAACCTGATTGGCGGGGTACGCCGCGATATCTTCAAGGAAGATCGCATCAAGGGTGCCCAGCTGGTGCGGGAGCTCCGTGATGAGCTCAAACCCCTGGTGGCCATGCTGCTGGATACCGCCAACATCTCCTCCCGCCTCATCGGTATCGG
>NZ_JBFODV010000084.1:0-4072 GCF_040908495.1 Aeromonas sp. R1-1
CGCGACTCAGCAGGGTGGCCCCCTTGTGCAGCCCCAGCAGCAGTCGCTGCTCGTCGCTGCCGGTGTAGTGGCAAGTCAGTGAGCAGATACGTTGGAACAGCTGGGCCTCGCGCTGGGTCATCTCTTTGAGGGTGGCGAGCGCCCGAATGGAGAAGCGGCCCGGCGTGGCGACTTCCAACGCGAAGATCCGCCCCCACAGCTGCTGCATCGGCACCATGCTGATATCTTCCGCCAGTTGCAGGAAGCGGGTCAGCCAGTCGCTGTCCATCTCGCCGCCAGCTGCGGTCTCTTCGCAGTGGCGGGAGGCCATCACCATGATGGCTTCCAGATTGCGCTGGCGAGCGGCCTGATCCGCCAGATGGCGAAAGGTGGCGCGTTGTTCGAAGGTGCTGTCGGTATTGCGGGTGAGCATGCCGTCGATACCGCGACTGCGGGCCAGACGCAGGGTCTGCTCCTGGCTGCTCAGGATCGAACTCTCTTTTTTCGGGGGGGGGAGGTCTGCCATGCTGACTCCATTCGCACAGGTTCTGGAGCTGAATGTTACTCCAACCGGGATGCCAAGATAACAAAGCGGCCTCCGTGGAGGCCGCTTTTTTTGCAACGGGAGGATTACTCCTCGTAGACACTCACCTCGACCGCTTCCATCGAATAGGAGGCGGTGGCCATCTCGTGGCTGGAGCTGACCGTGCGCATCTTGCCCTTCACCCAGATGGCGTCCCACAGATCATCCACCGGCGCACCCTTGGGGTAGCTCACATAGATCACCTGATTGGTGGGGGGCGGCGGCACATGGATGCAGGCGCCGAAGTAGGGTACCAGCAGGAAGGCGGTGATCTTCTTGGCATCCCCCTCCAGCGGCACCACGAAGCCCGGAATGCGCACATCCTGGTTGTCCAGCTTCTTGTTTACCCCGCCCACCGGTTGCGGCACCGACATGGGATCTTCGTGATTGACCTGGGGCGGTGGCAGCAGTTTTTCCCCTTCCGGGATGAGCACATCCCAGTCGATGGTCTTGTAATCGGCGGCCAGGGCGGGCAGCACCAGCAGGCTGGCGAGCAGCGCCACAATTTTCCACTTCATCATCTGTCCTTCTGTTTCTATTTTGGGCGTCTCGCTAGACGCGAATGCTCATGCCATCGCTCAGGCTGTAGCGGTAAGCGCGTGCAGCAGGGAGCAGGCCAATCACCATGCCTGCCAGCCAGACTACCCCCAGCAACTGCCACTCATAGGCGCTCGGCAGCCCCAGACTCAGTTGCAGGCCATAGTGGCTGAGCAGCCAGGGCGAGGCAAGCCCCTGCCCCAGATAGAGCACGGCGACCCCGAGAGCGATGCCGACCGTGGTCAGCGCCATGGCCTCCAGCGCCAGCAGCAGGAACAGGTGGGCAGGGCCCGCGCCGAGGGATCGCAATATGGCGAGCTCCCGGCGCCGCTCGTTAAGCCCCGCCAGCAGGGTAGTCAGCATGCCGATCAGGCCCGCAACCACCACGAAACCGGCGATGACCGACAGGGCCGTTTCCGCCACGCTCATCAGGCTCCACAGCTCCTGCAGGGCGGCCCCCGGCAGGATCGCCATCAACGGCTCCTTGGGATAGGTGTTGACGCTACGTTGCAGCTGGAACGCCAGGATCCGGTTGCTCAGCCCCACCATAAAGGCGGTGATGGTTTTCGGGGTGAGATCCTGCGCCAGCGCCTGCTCCGGCGTCAGGTTTTTGCTGTGACGGCCGGTGTCCCAGCCCAGATGGATCGCCTCTATCCCCGCCAGCGGCACATGGATGGTCCGGTCGATGGGCGTACCGGTCGGCGCCAGAATACCCACCACCTTGAACGGCAGATTGTCGTGCTGGCTGAAGGAGGTGTTGCCAGCACCGTGGGCGATGACGATGGATTGGTCGAGATGATAGCCGAGCTTCTCGGCCACCTGGGCGCCGAGTACCGCTTCAAACGGCGTCTCGAACGGCCGCCCTTCCCGCAGTTGCAGCGACTGCTGCTGACCGTACTTCAGGTGGGTGAAGTAGTCGCCATTGGTGCCGAGCACCCGAAATCCCTTGTGGGAGTCGCCAAGGGAGAGCGGGATGGTCCAGGCGACGCCGGGTTTCTGCTTGATGGCTTGATAGGAGTCCCACCCCACATTGTTGGTGGGGTTGCCGATGCGAAACACCGAGTAGAGCAGCAGGTTCACCTGACCGGAGCGGGCACCGACGATGAGATCGGTTCCCGAGACGGTGTTGGAGAAGCTTTCACGGGCCTGGGTGCGCACCCGCTCCACCCCGAGTAGAAGGGTGACGCTGATGGCGACGGCCAGCAGGGTGAGCCCGGCGGTGAGTCGGCGGGCCCAGAGACTTTGCAGGGCGAGCTTTAGCATGATGCCCTCCGGTTGAGCTGTTGCAGGTTTTCGACCCGCGGGAACAGGGGTTCGAGATAAGGGTCGTGGCTGACGAAGATCAGGGTCGAGCCCTGCTTGTCGCACTCCTCGAACAACAGCTTGATAAAGGCCGCCCGGTTGTCGGTGTCGAGTGCCGAGGTGGGCTCGTCGGCGATCACCAGTGGTGGCGAGCCGATCAGCGCCCGTGCGGCAGCAACCCGCTGCTGCTGGCCGATGCTGAGGGCGTGGACGGGGCGATGCAGCGCGTCATCCGGCAGTTGCAGCTCCGCCAGCAGACGGCGCGCCTCCTGCTCCGGACTTCCTTGCAGGCGGGCCCGTTTGGCGGGCGAGAAGGTGAGGGCAGCGGTCACGTTGTCCTGCACCGAGAGAAAGGGCAGCAGATTGAACTGCTGGAAGATATAACCCAGATTGGCCGCCCGGAAGTGGTCACGGGCACGGCCAGAGAGCCGGGCCAATGGTTGGCCCAGCACCTCCAGGGTGCCGTGGTTGGCGGTCTGGATCCCGGCCAGCAACCCGAGCAGGGTCGATTTGCCGGAGCCCGACGGGCCCTTGATAAAGACCCGCTCACCCTCGCGGATGGTGAGGGCGGGCAGATCGAGTACAGTGTCGCCACCTGGCCAGGCAAAGGCCAGATCGCGGATCTCAACCACGGCTTTTTTCATGGCGTTACCAGCTCAGCTTGTTGGCGGACGGGGTCAGCTCGCCCGCGGTCTGGCCGGTAGGCAGAATGCCCTGCACGCTCAGCTTCTCAAGGCTCGGATAGACGCTGAACAGGGTCGCCTCAAGGCCAGTCAGTTTGGCTGGCGTGGCGCAGGTGTAGGTGTACATGGCGCCCATGTCGGCGTGGCCCGCTTCGTCATGATCATGGTGGTTTTCATGTTTGTCGCTGGCAGCCTTGTCATGGTCATGGTCATGGTCATGGTCATGGTCGTGATCATGCTCTTCTTTGGCGGCTTGCAGCTCCTGCTGGGTCAGTTTGCAGCCAGCGGCCGGGTCGAAGCGGAACAGGGCGTCAGGCTGCTGGAGGCGCGTGACCGCTTTGGCATATTGCGCCTTCTCTTCATCGCTCTTGGCGGCGTGCTCGAAGCCCACCAGATCGGCTGCGGGTGCCTGCAGCTCGATCATCAGCTGGTCGCCATCGACCACCAGATTGAGGTGGCCGTGGCCATGCTCGTGGGCGCCGTGGCTGTGGCTCTCGTGTTCGTCGTGATTGGCGTGAGCGCCAAAGGCCGCAGCGGCCAGCAACAGAGTAACTGCTTTCATCTTTAATCCTTTTTCAAAACAAATAGCTAAATTAAACAAAGGGATAGAGAAAAACAGAGGCGGGCGGCGCACGGATGGCATAGCTGTGAAGCGTGGCGGTATCTGCCGAGCGCTGCATGGTTGCAACTGCGGGCAGAACAGAGGTCGAACCGGGGAAGCAATAGGGGGTGGCGGTGATGACCTGCTTGCCATCCAGATGGAGGGCGCAAACCAGGCAGTGATGGTCGTCGTGGCCGGGCAGGGCAGATTCAAACTGGTGCCGGGCAAGGGCAGGCTGCAGCCATAACCAGCCCAGCAGCAAGATCCAGATTTTCAGCTTGATACGACCCATAGACCCTTATGGAAAGGGCGCCATCAGCGCCCTTTCTCTCTGACTTAGAGATGGGACTTGATGAGCCCCATCACGGTAGCAATGTTGTTGGCGTC
>NZ_JBFODV010000085.1:0-4354 GCF_040908495.1 Aeromonas sp. R1-1
GGCTCTTTTGCATATTGGGCACCGGCAGATACTCATCCACCCCGCGCACCTGACGCTGCAGGCAGTCAAACCCGAGCCGCCACACCACTTCCTGCTCGCGTAGGCGGGCGATCCGCGCACCGCCAGTCACCGTCTCCTGTAGCGGCAACTTGAGATCCGCCTTGCTCAACACCAGCTCGCTGGCGCTGGCCGCGGCTGACAGCGGGCGATAGTGGCTGGTACGGATCAGGTGGTAACAACAGGGAGAGATGGTCACGCCGCTGGCACTGCGCTCGGCCACCCGCTCCAGCAGATGGGTGTGGAGCTCGCCGCAGGCATGGAGTGCCATAGCGTGATGCTCGGGGGCGATCAGCGCCGCCGATTCGGGTGCAAAGGCATCGGCGCAGGTAAAGGTCATATTGGCGCCATCCCGCTCGGCCAGCAACCGACCATCGTCACAAAGCTGCCCTTGCAACTCCAGACTGAGGATAGGAGCCTGTCGATGAAGTGACACCAGCCGCCCAAGATGTCCCTTGCCAGCACACCACTCCAGATAGGGGCCCGGATGGGCAGGCAGACAGGCGGTGAACGACTCGATCTGGGCCTGCTTGCGCCCCGGCATATGCAGCGCCATCTCCTTGCTGCAAGTGATGGGCTCCGGGGTAAACGGGGCAAGCTGACTGAGTTGCTGCAGCTCGGCTCCCTCGGCAATCCAGGGGGCAAGCAGACTGCTGAGGGCATCCATATCCGCATCGAGCTCTGCCAACTGGCCGAGCGTCAGCCCATTGAGCAGCGCCGCCAGTTCGGGCGCCTCATCGGTAAAGGCCATGGTCAGATGATGATATGGCTGATACTGCCACCAGCGTCGGTAGCGGGTGAGCAGTCGATCCAGGTGTTGAAAACGTTGAGCCAGCACGAATGCCCCTGCCTTGCAGTCAAAAAGGAGGCTCATTCTAGCGATCCCGCTTCAAATTGCACTCTCAATACCTGACGATCAGCGCCGCGCAACAGCACGGCCAACCCTGTGAGCCAGGGCAGACCTGACAAAGTGCGGGGTTTTATGCTATATTCCGCCCCCTCTTTCACGCGCCCCGCCCAACGCGGGTCGCTTTACACTAGCTATGGGACCAACAACATGACCATCAACGCCATTCTGCAAGCGCGCGCGGGCGCCAAGTGTGAACTGTGCAGCGCCGAGCAGGCGCTGACCGCCTTCGTGGTGCCTCACTCCCCCGCCAGCGACGATGATCACAGCGTTGCTATCTGTGACACCTGCCGTGGTCAGCTGGAACAACCGGATACCCTGGTGGTCAACCACTGGCGTTGCCTGAGTGACAGCATGTGGAGCCAGGTGCCTGCGGTGCAGGTGATGGCATGGCGCCAGCTGAAAGCACTCTCCGGCAAGGGTGAAGTGTGGGCTCAGGATCTGCTGGATATGATGTACATGGAAGACGAAGCCAAGGCCTGGGCTGAAGCTGGTATTGCTGACGAAGATGACGACAGCGTACCGACCGTTGACTCCAACGGCGCCGTGCTGCAAGAGGGCGACTCCGTTACCCTGATCAAGGATCTGGACGTGAAAGGCGCCGGTTTCACCGCCAAGCGCGGCACCCTGGTCAAGGGCATCCGTCTGACCAACAACCCGCTCCATATCGAAGGCAAGGTCAACGGCGTGCAGATCGTACTGGTTGCTGCCTACCTGAAAAAGGCCTAAAGCCAAGGGCGATTGCTCTGCTGTCTGCTGCCAGAGCACAAGCACAACGAAAAAGGATGGCGTCACGCCATCCTTTTTTATACCCGCTTGCCGCAAACGGCCAACTTGAGCCCATAACAGGCCAGCCAAAGCAAAAAGGCGCATCCGGATGGACGCGCCTTCTTTACAGGGCCGATACCGTTAACCGGCAGCGGAAACGGTCACTCAGGAGGAGAGTTTGCCGTCCAGCTCAGCAATCTTGGCCGACCAGTAGGCCGGGCCGGTTTCGTGGATATTGTTGCCTTCGGAATCGACGGCAACGGTCACCGGCATATCTTCCACTTCAAACTCGTAGATCGCTTCCATGCCGAGATCGGCAAAGGCCACCACGCGCGCCTTCTTGATAGCCTTGGCCACCAGATAGGCTGCGCCACCGACGGCCATCAGATAGACGGCCTTGTGCTGTTTGATGCTCTCGACGGTTTTCGGGCCTCGCTCGGATTTGCCGATCATGCCGATAAGGCCGGTTTCACCCAGCATCATGTCGGTGAACTTGTCCATCCGGGTGGAGGTGGTGGGGCCAGCCGGGCCAACTACTTCGTCACGCACCGCATCGACCGGGCCAACGTAATAGATGAAGCGGTTGGTGAAATCGACCCCTTCCGGCAGCCCTTCGCCATTTTTCAGCATGTCGGCGATACGCTTGTGGGCGGCATCGCGACCGGTGAGGATCTTGCCGGAGAGCAGCACGGTATCACCGCTCTTCCAGCTGGCCAGCTCGGCCTTGGTGATGCCATCGACGTTGACGCGGCGCACATTGCTACCCGCTTCACGGGTGATCTCCGGCCAGTCACTCAGTTTCGGCGGAGTCAGTTCGGCAGGGCCTGAACCATCCAGCTCGAAGTGAACGTGGCGGGTGGCGGCGCAGTTGGGGATCATCACCACCGGCTTGGAAGCGGCATGCGTCGGCGCAGATTTCACCTTCACATCCAGCACGGTAGTGAGGCCGCCCAGACCCTGGGCACCGATCCCCAGCTTGTTGACCTTGTCGTAGAGCTCGACCCGCAGCTTCTCTTCGGTGGTTTGCGGGCCACGGGCGATCAGCTCCTGAATGTCGATGTGCTCCATCAGGGCCTCTTTGGCCAGCACCGCCGCTTTCTCGGCGGTACCGCCGATGCCGATGCCCAGCATGCCGGGCGGGCACCAGCCTGCGCCCATGGTCGGCACGGTTTTCAGCACCCACTCGACGATATCGTCAGAGGGGTTGAGCATCACCATCTTGGATTTGTTCTCGGAGCCGCCACCTTTGGCCGCGATGCTCACTTCCACCTTGTTGCCGGGGATCATGTCGATATGCACCACGGCAGGGGCGTTGTCTTTGGTGTTTTTGCGACTGCCGGCCGGATCGGCCAGCACGGAGGCGCGCAGCGGGTTGTCAGGATTGGTGTAGGCACGACGGGTCCCTTCGTCCACCATCTCCTGCACCGTCATGTCGCTGTCCCACTGCACCTGCATACCGATCTTCACAAAGCAGGTGACGATACCGGTATCCTGGCAGAGCGGACGATGACCTTCGGCGGACATGCGGGAGTTGATCAAGATCTGGGCCAGCGCATCTTTGGCGGCCGGGTTGGCCTCGCGGTCATACGCCGCTTTGGCAGCCTGAACAAAATCCAACGGGTGGTAATAGGAGATGTACTGGAGGGCATCTGCGATAGAATCGATGAAATCCTGTTTTTTTATAATGCTCATATCATCCTCACTGGTCCTTGTCTCTGCCACGGAGCAGGGCAAGGGCTTCCATATGATGGGCCGTGCTGACGTGCTGGCTAAAAACTATCAACCAGCAAAAAACGAACGACACGGCAGTTTTTTCTTAAGTCACCGACACCTATGATACGCTTGCCCACCAGCACCGACTAGGGTTCGGGAACCAAACTGTTGCCTGTGTAACATAAAATGACGCCAACACTTCATATCCATCATCTAGACCATAGTGCTGAACTCCATCAGCTTTTTGCCCGCCTGCAACATCAGCCGTGGGCCATGTTGCTGGAATCGGCGGGGCCACTCGGCGCCGATAACGGCTTTGATATCATCACTGCCGATCCGCTGGCGACCCTCGAAACCCGCGGCGAAGTGACCACTCTGCATGTCGGGGCGAATATCAGCAAACACCACGAAGATCCCCTCGCCCTGCTGGCTCATACCCAGCAACAGCTGCTGGGGGAGCTGGAACTGTGCGCCACTCACCTGCCCTTTATTGGCGGCGCCCTCGGTCTGTTTGGCTATGATCTCGGCCGTCGCTTCGAACGACTGCCAGTGCAGGCCGCCGCCGATATCGCGGTGCCAGACATGGCGGTGGGCATCTACGACTGGGCGCTGCTGCGCAATGTGGCGACCGGCGACTGGCAGCTGGTGCACTGGGGGGATAAAGCAGGCCTTGCCAACCGGCTGGCCTGGCTTGAACAGCAGCAGGCCAAACCGGCCCCCGCTTTTGCCTTGCTGGGGGCGTGGCAGAGCAATATGAGCCGCGCCGAGTATGGCGAGAAGTTTGCCCGCATTCAGGCATACCTTGCCGCGGGGGATTGCTACCAGATCAACCTGACCCAGCGTTTCAGCGCCCCCTATCAGGGTGATGAGTGGCAGGCCTACTGCCTGCTGGCCACCGCCAACAAGGCC
>NZ_JBFODV010000086.1:0-36011 GCF_040908495.1 Aeromonas sp. R1-1
TGCTGGAGCGTTACGGGAGGGGGGTGAATATCAAAGCATGTTTGCATGAGGCGCTGGGGCGCCCCATGCAACACGTAATTGGGACATAGCCTTTTATTTCCTCATCGGGTGCAGCGGCGCTCGATTGCGATCAGGCGTTCAGTACGAACTGTTCGATCACCTGAGCTACACCATCTTCATCGTTGCGGGCGGTGGTGTGCTGGGCGAGAGTCTTGATCTCGTCGGTGGCATTGCCCATCGCCACACCGAGGCCTGCGTACTCGATCATGTGGCGATCGTTGCCGGCATCCCCGACGCAGATCACCTGATCGGCGGTCAGGCCCAGGTGCTCGGCCAGCGCGGCGACGCCGGTTCCCTTGTTGCTCTGCTTGTTCATGAACTCGAGGAAGAAGGGGGCGCTCTGTACCACGGTATAGCGCTCATAGAGCTCTGCAGGCAGTCGCTCGATGGCGCGGGAGAGCTGGGGCGGCTCGTCGATCATCATCACCTTCATGATCTGCTCGTCGGCAGGCAGGGTGGCGAAGTCGATCAGATTGATCGGCATGCCGATCAGGCGGGATTCGTGCTCGGTGTAGGTGCTGACACGGGGGCTGATCAGGCCGCGGGTGACCGAGAAACCGTGAACGTTCACCTCCAGCTCGTCAGCCAGTTTGGCGACGGCGCTGGCGTCACTGCCGGTCAGCAGCTGGCTGCGGATGATGCGCTGATCGGCCACCTGCTGCACCAGGGCGCCGTTGTAGCAGATGACGTAGTCATGCTCTGTGGTGAGGCCGAGCTCTTCCAGATAGCGGCTCATCCCTTCCAGCGGGCGGCCGGAGGCCAGCACAACGGTTACCCCTTTGGCGCGCGCGGCACTGATGGCGGCGTGGGTGCGGGGAGTAATCTGGCCCTGCGGGTTGAGCAGGGTGCCATCCATATCCAATGCGATCAGCTTGTACATCTCTCACTACCTGAGTCTGGGTGGCCCGCCCGGTGGGGCCAAGGAAGTGGCGAGTGTAGCGAAAATCGGCGGCGGGATCACGGCCGGTTCAGCGATGGGGCCGTGCCGCTTGAGCTATTTGTGCCCCTCGTAAGGGGTCATCTCCAGGGTTTCATCATGGATGGTCAGGCGGGTAGGGCCTCGGGTGATGGTAACCTTGCGTTTGAAGCTGGCCATCTCGACCTCGATGCCGGAGTAGAGGTGTTGGGTGGCAATGACCTCCATCTGAGCCATCAAGTTTCGCAGCTCCTCCTGGTTGGCGGTGAGCTGCTCATCGAGCTGGGCCAGTTCGGCCAGCTGATGGTCCCGGATCGGTTTGAGCTTGCGCAGGGTATCCGGATTGCGCTTGTCGCCGGGTAGTTGCAGCAACTTCATGACCAGCTCCTTGATTTTCTCCAGCTGTGCCTGACACGCCTGCTGGCGCAGCTTGAGCTGGTGTTCCTGCTCCTTGTGGGTGAAGTAGCCGCCGAGGATCTGCAGCCGGGTATGGTTGGCGGCCTCGGCCCCCAGGCTGGGGGCCATGATCAGGCGATTGGCAATGCTGGTGCCCCCCAGCAGAGTGCCTTTGCGCATGTTGCTATCGCCTACCTTGATATCTTGTCCGCTGCGGGAGTAGCAGTGGCTGAGCTGGCTCTGGATCTGGATATCCCCCCCCGCTTCCAGCTGGGCATACTGGGCGTAGCTGGCGTGGATCTCCCCTTGCGCATTGAGCTGGCAAAGGTACTCCCCCTGCTCGTTGCGGCGGCCAATGATGCCGTGGCGTACCGTAATGCTGCCCCCCGCCTCGATCCAGCCTCCTTCGATAAAGCCGCCGATGACGATGTCACCGCTGACCCGGATCTTCATACCCGGGTTGACGTCGCCGCTGACGATTAAGCCCCCTTCAAAATCAATGTGGCCGTGGCGGGCATCCACCTGTTTGACGCTGAGCACCTCGTCCACCTTCATGCCCGCTTTCTCCTGACAGGGCAGGCCAGCCCGACCGGCAATCAGCAGGTCGGGATCGTCGGGGGAGATGAAGGTGCCCTCGCCAGCGCTCATCGGACTGTCTTTGCCATCCTTGGCGGGCAGGTCCTGACCGGTCACGGTAAAACCGGGTACCCCGACGGTGGCCGGATGACGGCGCATCAGCGGAGCGCCTGCCTTGACGGTGACGATGGAGCCGAGATCCCGCAGGTCGACCTTGCCATGACCCAGCTCCTGCGGTTTGAGGATCCGTTCGGCCGGGGTCTCCACCAGCCGCTCATAGCGAGTGTCCTGACCATTGACGGCAGGCTGGCCGTTGGCAATCACCAGCTTGAGCTGACTGCCGGGGGCGGCTTCCTTGGCTGACTGGATGGCAGCGGTGAGCAGTTGCTCACTCACCCCCTGTTTGATTTCGCTGATGGCGATCGCCTCTTTCAGCTGTTCCAGCGTCACATACTTGCCCCCCCAGTCGGCAGTGATCTGGGCGATGGCGCTCATGCGATCCTTCTCCACTATTACGGCGAGTCGGGCATCCTGACGCTTGCCGATGGGGATGGGGTTGGCAGGGACGGGGGCGGAAGGGTTGGTGAGCAGGGTATTGAGCAGACTGATGGCCTGTTTGATCCCCTCGGGCAGCGGCTGATAGCGGCGACAGTTGGAAGCGAGCAGCAGAGCCTGCACATCCTGTTCCGTGACAGGTTTGGTGAGACCGGCGGCAATCCGCAGGCAGACCAGTTCCATATCGCTTGATAGCAGCAACCACTCTTTGCTTAACACCGCATCTCCTTGCTGGATGAGAACGGAACGATCGGCTCGCTCCTCTACTGTCATTTAATCTCTCAATGATTAATAAAGCGAGTCGCCAACCCTGAGAGTGGGCAGTATCCAGATATTTCCTCTGAATGGTCAATGAATTGAAGTCAAATCGGTGATGGCGGCCAGATAAATGTGGGCGCTGTTTGGAAACGGAGTGAAAATATGGATCGTAGCGCCAGCGACATAGGGTCGTTGGCAGGTGAATGGCGGTTCTTATCAGCTGCGCTGGGCTGTTCTGGCCAGGGTGAGGTAATCGCCGAGCACCGGCTCACCCAGCATATGGCGGCGCAGCATGTCGAGGGCGGCAAAGGCGAGGATCTTGCGGCGGCTCTCCGGGTCGGGGTGGCTGACCTTGACCGTCTGACCGACGTGTTTTCCATCGGCGCTGAGTAGCAGTGGTACACCCTCAGTGCCCTCTCGCCCTATGGTCAGTTGCAGGCCCGCATCGGTCGTCGGTAGCTGCGCCAGCTCATCGGCCAGTTGCGTACTGAAGTTGGCCTCCAGCCGGGGATAGCCGTGACAAAGCGCCAGCAGGGCGCCGCCACTCTCTCCCTCCAGCAGAGCCAGCGGTTTGCCTTGCAGCAGCGCGAGGATCTGCTGCGCCGGTTCCGTATCTCCGCTGCCAACCAGCCAGGGGCGGATCGTATCCAGCAGTCGGCGCTCTGCACTCTCCATGTCAGCGGCACTGGCGCCGTGGCCGATCAGCTTCAGCTCGATAAGGGGCATGGAGGAGCGGTAACCCAGCTCGATACCCATGGGCCAGGGGGCGGCATCCAGCATATCGCTGAGCGCTGACTCCGAGACGCCGAAGGTGTAAAAGCGACGCAGCTCGGTATCGACTTGTGCCCCGGCCAGCTGTTTGAGGCGCGGCAGAATTTGCTCGCGCACCATCTGTTTGAACTCGAACGGCACGCCCGGGGTGAAGAAGAGCTGACTCTGGCCACTTCGCACCACAAAGCCGCAGGCGGTACCGACCGGGTTGTCGAGGATTTCGCACCCCTGTGGCAGCCATGCCTGTTTGGCATTGCTTTGTGCCATGGGGCGGCCACGGCTGGCGTAGCGCGCTTCGATGGTAGCGAGCCAGTCGGGGAAGAGGGTGAGCGGTTGGTCAAAGGCCTCGGCTGCCGCCTGAGCGGTGAGGTCGTCGGCGGTGGGCCCGAGTCCTCCACACACCATCACCACCTCGGCGCGGCTGGCACTCTCTTGCAGCACCGTTTTCAGGTCAGCGAGGTTGTCCCCCACCGTCAGGCGACGGCGCACCTGCCACCCCTGTTCCAGCAGCAGAGCGCTGAGCCAGGCTGCATTGGTATCAACCACCAGACCCGTCACTATCTCGTCTCCGGTACTGATGATCTCGATACGCATGGCAGGCTCCTTGGATTAAACGGGTGGCAACGGTTGGTCTTGGGCCAACACAATCAGGCTTTGTTGTGCTCGAAGTAGTAGCTGATCCGGGTACGCGGATTGAGATACTCGAACACGGCGGGTGGCAGCCGTTTGGGGTGGATCACCTTGGCGATCGACAGTTCGGCTTGCTGCAGGTCGATGATGGCGGCTTCCTGACGGGGAATGCGCGGATCGTAGACCAGCACCGAGGGGTAGAGCAGGCGGGAAGCGTTGACCGACATCACCAGCCCCACCTGACCATTGGAGAGTTGCACTACGCTGCCGGGGGGATAGATCCCCATCAACCGGATCAGCATGCTGAGGTACTCCGGATTGAACTGCGCCTTGCGCTGCTTGTAGAGGCCGCTCAAGGCCGAGTAGGGCACCTTGGCCTGCATGTGGCAGAGGTTATCGTACTCGTTGATCAGCGACACCATCTGGGTCAGCGGATCGAGCTGGCCACCCTTGAGCCCTTCCGGCCCGCTGCCATCGAGATATTCGTGGTGATGGAGCACGATCCCCTTCGCCTCGGCCGGGAAATCCTTGGCCAGATTGAGCAGATCCAGCCCGTAGCGCGGGTGCTGGGCCATCAGGTTCTGCTCCGGCTTGGTCAGCGGCTCGGTCTTGCGCAGGATCTGGCTCGGGATCTTCAACTTGCCGATATCGTGGAACAGCGCCCCCATGCCGACCTGACGGATCTCGTCGGCCGTCATGCAACACTCCTTGGCCAGCAGCATGCTGAGCACACTCACATTGAGGGAGTGGAAGTAGAGGTTGTTGCCATCCTCGCTGTCGGAGACCAGATGGAGCACCATCTCGTCCACCGAGAGCAGCTGTTCTGTCATGGCGTTGACCAGCTCCTGCGCCTCGCCGATGGCATTGAGGGGGCGGGACTGGATCTTGCTCATCACGCTGCGCACCTGCGCCAGCGACTGCTGGAACTGCTTCTCGCACTGCTGCAGATTGCGGCGATAGAGTTGCAACTGCTCGATGCGGCGATCCTTCTCCTGCTGCATCTGGGCCTGGCGCTGGGCGGCGTCTGCGCTCTCTTGTTGCTGAGGCTGTACCTGATTGAGAGGCTTGGGCGGAACGTCGCTCTTGTCGGGAATGATGGTGACCAGTTTCAGGCCGAGACGGCGGATCAGCTCGATCTCTTCTTCACTTTTGATCTTGAAGCTGGAAAACAGGAACGGGTGTTCGCGCCACCCCAGTGGCAGGGATACATAGTTGCCGACTTGCAGTCGATCTACGGAAATCTTGATACCGGTCATTATCTTGGAAGCAGGAGACACACTGAGCCGTATGCTAGTCAAAGGCGGGGGTGAATACAAAAGGTATCTGATGACAGGGCAGGAGCTTTATTATAGGCTTCTGGATGTCCAGACATATTTACTGATGCAGTACAGGGAGTAAGCATGCCGATCAAGATCCCGGATCAGTTACCCGCCGCCGAAGTGCTGGGGCAGGAGAACATCTTCGTGATGACGGAATCCCGGGCCGTCACCCAGAACATCCGTCCGCTGCGGGTGCTCATCCTCAACCTGATGCCAAAGAAGATTGAGACCGAGATCCAGCTGATGCGGATGCTCTCCAACTCGCCGCTGCAGGTGGATGTGGATCTGCTGCGCATCGATGACAGGGAGTCAAAGAACACGCCGCAGGCCCATCTGGAGAACTTCTATCACGACTTCGAGCAGGTGCGTGGCAACAACTACGACGGCATGATCATCACAGGGGCGCCGCTCGGGCTGGTGGAGTTCGAAGAGGTGGTCTACTGGCCGCGCATCGTCGAGATCATCGAGTGGTCCCATCAGCATGTCACCTCCACCCTGTTCCTCTGCTGGGCGGTGCAGGCGGCGCTGAAAGCCTTGTATGGTATGGAGAAGCAGACCCACGGCGAGAAGCTCTCCGGGGTTTACCGCCACCATCGCCTCGATGAGCATGAGCCGCTGCTGCGTGGTTTCGATGACGAGTTCGTCGCCCCGCACTCCCGTTATGCGGCGTTTGATGGTGATCTGATCCGTGCCCAGACCGACTTGCAGATTTTTGCCGAGTCAGAAGAGGCGGGGGTCTATCTGGCGGCGACCAAGGATTGTCGTCAGGTGTTTGTCACCGGGCACCCGGAGTACGATGCCCTGACGCTGGACGGGGAGTATCAGCGGGATCTGGCGGCGGGGCTCGACCCAGCCATTCCGGTCAACTACTACCCGAATAACGATCCGAGCCGGACGCCGCGCGCCAGCTGGCGCAGCCACGGTCATCTGCTGTTTGCCAACTGGCTCAACTACTACGTTTATCAGCTCACCAGCTATCGGGTGGAAGATATCGGCAAGGTCTTTACCTACGACCAGGGAGGCAAGTAGTCAGTCGCCCTGCGCCAGCCGCTCGGCCAGCTGGTCGAGCCACTGACGGTGGCAGGCCAGGGTAAATGCCTTGGGTCTGTGGGCCTTGATGGCGGCCATCGCCTCTTGCTGTGGCTGGCCGAGGGTCATCAGCAGCGCGGCGGCGACCAGACCGGTACGACCGCTGCCCCCTTTGCAGTGGATGACCAGATGTTTGCCATCCCCCAGCAGCTCGCGCAGCTGCGGCAGCGCCTGTTGCCAGGCAGCCTCGAAGTCGGTGTCGGGGGCCAGATCATCCTCGATGGGCAGATGGAACCAGCGCATCCCTTCGTGCTCGACCTGCTGGCCGAGCTGCGCCAGTTCGAGTCGGATCAACTCGGCGCTTGTCATCAGGGTCACCACTCCGTGGGCACCGGCCAACCGCAGTTGATCGAGCGCCAGGGTCAGCGGCGCCTGCTGGGTGCCGGGGCAGGGTGTCAGCAGCAGCTGACCGTCGACACGGGGAACCTCAAGGCTCCAGAAGGGGTGATACGGGTGCATGGCGGATCCTCGCGTGGTGGCCGTAGGGCTGCGACCGGTGAATGGCGCCAAGGATAGGCGGGGCAGGAGGGATGTCAATGGTCGTTGTGTTTGCCCCGGTTTACGGGCAGAGTCTAAAAAATTGAGCGGTTCAAGGAGTTAAGATGAGAAACCTGGATCAACTGGATTTGGATATCCTGGCCCATCTGTTTCGGGATGCGGGCATGACCAACAAGGATCTGGCCGCGCTGGTGGGCGTTGCCCCCTCCACCTGTCTGGAGCGGGTGCGCAAGCTGCAGCAGGATGGCGTGCTCAAGGGAGCGCACTGCGAAGTGGATTATCAGGCCCTCGGTGGCCATATTCAGGCCATGGTCTCCCTGCAGTTGGCCCGCCACAGCCGTCAGATCATCGATGCTTTCCGCGATGCCATTCTGGCGCTGCCCGAAGTGATCAGTCTGTTCCACATGGGGGGCAAGGATGATTTTCTGGTGCACCTGTGTGTCTCCGATACCGAGCACCTGCGCAACTTCGTCTTCGATCACTTCACCTCCCGCGAAGAGGTGGTGCACCTCGAAACCTCGCTGGTATTCGAGCACAAGTTCAGCCGCTCCCTTCCCTGCTTTCCCCAGCCATAACGGCCAGTGGGCCGACAGTATGAATAGATAGAAAAAACCGCCAGCTGGCGGTTTTTTCCATTCTGCTATCGGCTGAATCAGCTCGGGCGGCTCAATTGGCGGCGGTGCGTTCATCCTTGGCCGTCTGATAGAGACTCTTCTGATAGGCCATGCTGCCCCACAGGGCAAGACCAAGCGCATCTTCCTTCAAGGCGTCCGGCTGCGCCGCCAGGGTCAGCTTCTCGCTGGCACCATCGTAGACATAGCCTTCTGCCGCGCGCTCCGGTTGCAGTATCACCACATCCTTGCCGCGCATCAGGGCGAAGTTCTTGTCGTACTGCATGATGGCGCGCCCCGGCCAGTCGGCGGGCATGCGGGTCAGATCCTTGCCGAGCATGGGGTAGTCGGCACTGATCCCCATCAGTGAGAGCAGGGCCGGCGCCATGTCGATCTGGCTGACGACGCGCGGATCCTTCCTCGGCGCAATGCCGTCGCCCACGATAACCCCCGGAATATGGAAGCGGGGGATGGGCACCAGACTGGCGCCACCGACCCGGCTGTCGTGATCGGCGATGACCAGGAACAGGGTGTCCTTCCAGTATTCGGACTGTTTCGCCCTCTTGAAGAATTCGCCGATGGCGTAATCCGCATACTTGGCCGCGTTGTTGCGGGTCTGTTTGGGTTGCTCGAAGAGTTCGATGCGGTTGTCCGGGAATTCGAACGGATCGTGGTTGCTGGAGCTGAACACTAGACTGAAGAAGGGTTTGCCCTCTTTGTGCAGCGCCTTGAAGGTCTCGTCGGCCTTGGCCATCAGATCCTCGTCGGAGGCGCCCCAGGAGCCCTTGAACACCGGATTGTCGAAATCCTTCTGCTCGACGATGGTGGTGAAGCCGTTGCCGAGGAAGAAGCTGCGCATGTTGTCGAAGTGACTCTCGCCGCCATAAATAAAGCTGGTGTCGTAACCCCGTTGTTTGAGCAGATCCGCGATGGTAAAGAAGTTGGTCTGGCTCTTGCCGAGTTTGACCACCGCCTGTGCCGGGGTAGGCGTGAAGCCGGTCAGTACCGCCTCGATACCGCGCACCGAGCGGGTGCCAGTGGCGTAGAGCTGCTCGAAGGCCCAACCCTGCTGCGACAGGGCATCGATGTTGGGGGTGAGCGGCAGGCCGCCGAGGGAGCCGACAAACTGGGCGCCCAGGCTCTCCTGCAGCAGGATCACCAGATTCTTCGGTTTACCCTGGAAGCTCGCCTGGTTGAAGGTCTGGCTGGGCAGCAGATCGGAGTTGAAATCACTGGCCGGACGACCACTCTCCTTGCGCATGACCTCGAGCACCTTCTGCTCCGTCATCTCACCGTAAAACTGGCCGGCATCCTCCTCGGCGCCCATCTGCTTGATGGCAAAGAAGAGGGAGTAGGCGGAGTTGACGGTGAGCGAGTTGACCAGCGGATCTTCGGCAAAGGCGACCATGGCCGGGTTCAGGGCGCGGTGGCCGAGACTGGAGCGGGCACCGAGAAAACCTATGGCCAGAATGAGCAGGGCGAAGGCAGGACGCAGATACCAGCGTGGGAAGCTGAGGCCACGCACCAGACGGCCGCTCAGCCACCAGCCACCGGTCAGCACGGCGCCACTGAAGAGTACCGCCAGCAGCAGCTCGGCTTTGCGGCCCGCCCACAGCATGGCGAATACCTCTTTCGGATAGATGAGGTACTCCACATAGAGGCGGTTGGGGCGCACGCCATACTCGGTGACAAACGAGGGGGTGGAGATCTCGAGGAACAGCATCAGCCAGAGTCCGACGGTCAGCCACACTCGCATCAGTTGCAGCCAGCCCCGGCCGATGGCATGTCGGCCTGCCAGCAGCAGAGTGAGCATGGCGGGGACACCCCAGACCCAGCAGAGGGTCGCAAAGTCGACCCGGATCCCTTGCAGCAGCATCTCCTGCCAACCGGCCACGGCATCCACCCGTTCCAGTTGCCAGAGACCGAGGGCGATTCGGCTGAAAGAGAGAGAGAAAAGCGCGAGCGCGCAGAAGATGGCGAAGGGCCAAAACGGGCCGAGTCGCTGTTTTAGGTCTGTCATGTTTGTTCCTGAATGAGACTGTAAACGTCTGTCCACAGACGTTTTTTTAGTTGTTGTGAGGTTATGACAGATCGAATTGGTTAAGGTTGCATTCAAGTTTGTTAAAAGTCGGCATTAACACATTTATCATCTAAAAATGTGATGTCGCGCCACTAATGAGCACAGAATAATCTGCTGGATAAAATGTGAGCCACAGCGTGTATGGATGGGGAACCGGTGTTTATAATTGCCGCGAATTATCTCAATCGGAGCCGAAGGGATGCCGGTCTTTATCGATGTCGAGTATGTGCGGGGATGGCGCCTGTTTCTGGTGTTATCGGATGGCACCACGGGGGTGCTGGATCTGACCCCCTGGCGAACCCAGCCGCTGTTTGCAAAGCTGGAGAGCGAGCGTCACTGCGCCCGGGTCTTCATCAACCGTCACCACCAGCTGGAGTGGCCCGTCGGATGTACCTTGTCAGCCCATGAGGTCTATCACCTCATCTCTCCCATCGATGAGCGGGAAGCCTTCAGTTAATCCCCATTTTTTGTGAGCCAACGCCAGATTCCTGTTACTGGAATGTTTGCCCGTTTGCCTTTCTGAGCCAACTTGGGTAAAACCTGCGCAACATTTTGCCAACTTGCCTTCGCTTCATCTGACAGAGGCTTGCCGCTTTCGCGCCGCAGGCCTTTTTTGCGGCCAGATGGCAAACCTTTCCCTTGCTGAAAGGTTTGGTTGGTTGAATGAAAATAACAAAACAAACAAATACATAAGGAAAATGTATGGCTTGTCATATGCGCACACCCCTTGCCCTGCTGGTTGGTGGGCTCGCTTGTCACGGCGCTACCGGTCAGGGATCGGTACAACAGCTGGATCCCATGGTGGTGGTGGCAACCCGCCCCGCCAGCACCCTGGAGGTAACACTGGATCCCAAGAAGCCCGGTTCCCCCATGCCCGCTGCCGACGGCGCCGGTTATCTGAAGAATGTCACCGGCATGAGCATGGTGCGTAAAGGGGGGCTCGGTGGCGACCCCGTGCTGCGGGGGATGGGGATGTCCCGCCTCAACGTGCAGATGGATGGCGGCATGCTGGCCGGTGGCTGTGGCGGCCGAATGGACCCGCCCACGGCCTATGTGTTCCCCCAATCCTTTGACCGGATCCGGGTGCTCAAGGGGCCGCAATCCCTCGAGCAGGGGGCAACCCTGGCGGGAACCGTACTGTTCGAGCGGGACAGACCCGAGTTTATGGCACCGGGCTTCAAGAGCGATGCCTCGGCCCTCTTTGGCAGCTTCGGCCGCGATGATCAGATGGTCGACATGACGGCAGGCTCGACCGATGGTTATCTGCGCGGTCAGTTCACCCACTCCGACAGTGACGATTACCGCGATGGTCACGGTAACAAGGTGCGATCTTTCTATCGCCGCGAGAACGGCACCGCCCAGCTGGGCTGGACGCCGGGGGAGCACACCTGGCTGGAACTCACCGCCGAGCGCAGCAATGCCCGCGCCGCCTATGCGGACCGCACCATGGATGGCCCCATGTTTGATCGCGAATCCCTCGGGCTGAAGCTCAAGCAGGAGCAGATCACTACTCACTGGCAGCGCAGCGAGCTGACCCTGTGGGACAACTACATCGACCACATCATGGACAACTTCAGTCTGCGGCAAAGCAGCGACCCCAAATCCCTGAACAACCCGGATCGCCGCAACACCGGCGGGCGCTGGGCCAACGACATCGCTCTGCCAGCCGACTGGTTGCTGACCGCCGGGCTTGACAGCAACCGGGATCAGCACCGCAGCCGGGGCGACGTCGACTATGCCACCAAGGATCGCCAGCGCACCCTGCGCTTTGAGCAACAGGGCGGTTTTGCCGAGCTGGGGCGCCAGCAGGGGGCCCACAGCTACAAGGGCGGTTACCGGCAAGATAGGGTCGAGACAACTCGCTATGGTGCGGGTGATCAGACCCTCTACAGCGAGACCGAGCACCTCGACAGCGGTTTTGGTCGCTATGAGTACCAGTGGTCGCCTCGCTGGTCCAGTTATCTGGCGTGGGGACAGGCAGAGCGGGCGCCGGACTATTGGGAGCGCAGCAAGGACAGCACCCCGTTCACCCTCAACCCGGAGCGCAGCCGCCAGTGGGACGCAGGGCTTGCTCTGCGCAGCCGCGAGCTGGATCTGACCCTCTCCCTCTTTAGCGCCAATATCAAGGATTACCTGCTCTACAACAGCAGCACACGTAAGGTGCGCAATATCGACGCCCAGACCCGCGGTGGCGAGCTGGAGGGGCGCTGGCAGTTTGCCGAACAGTGGCGTCTCGATGGTGGTCTGGCGTTGGTCTATGGCGAAAACCAGAGCGACAACAAACCGCTGGCCCAGATGCCGCCCCTCGATGGCAAGCTGGCGCTGGGCTGGCAGCCGGACGAGGCGCTGAGCTTTACCCTGCTGGGGCGCGCGGTGGCGGCGCAGGATCGGGTGGATGTGGGCTCCGGCACGGTCGCCGGTCAGGATCAGGGCGAGACCTCGGGCTTCTTCACCATGAACCTGAGCGGCGCCTGGCAGTTTGCCAAGGGGTGGCAACTCTCGGCCGGGGTGGACAACCTGTTCGACACCTTCTACTACGAGCACCTCTCCAAGTCGGTGCACAGCAGTCAGGCCGGGCTGGGCTACGAGCAGAGCGGCCGCATCCCCGAGCCGGGTCGCTCGTACTGGCTCTCGGTCAACTACCGTTTTGCCTCGGCGGGAGCAATTTAAAAAATAGATTTTTACGAGTCGGCAGGAGGGATAGATCCTGCTTGCCATGCGAGAGAGGGCCCCATCGCGGGGCCCTCTCTGTCATTGTGGGTGACAAAGTCATGGCGGGGTTATGCGGTGGTCTGGCCCCGGTTTTCCAGCCGCTGGCGGAAGGCGCGGGCCAGTCGCTCGTAGAGATCCTGCGCCTCCTTGTCTTCGATATCGCCGCGGATCCAGGGGTTGTCGACGATCTCCAGCAGCACACAGTCACGCCCTTGCTGGCGCAAATCGAGCCCGTAGAGGCCATTGCCGAGCTGATGGACGGCGCGGCGAGCGGTCTGCAGTACCCGCTCCGGCACCTCGTTAAGCGGCAGCGCCTCGATGCGGCTCATGTCGAGGGGGTGCTTGCGGCGGCGAATGCGGTTGCCGGGTTCGGGCCGGTAGCGGCGGCAGGCGAACAGCGGCGAGCCGTCGAGAAAGCCGATGCGCCAGTCGAACTCGGCGGGGATCCGGCTCTGCACCAGCAGCAGGGCGGAGCGGCCCAGCCCCTCGTCCAGCAGGCGGGCCAGCTGTTGCTCGTCGCTGGCCATGGCCAGATCCCGTCCCTGTGCCCCGTCGGGCACCTTCACCATCAGCGGCAGGCCGAGCCGCTGTACCAGCTCATCCACATGGTGGCGGCCGCGGCGGGTGACCACCATGGTGGGCGGCATGGGCACGCCGCTGCGCACCATCAGCTCGTAGAGGTAGAGCTTGTTGCTGCAGGCGAGGATGGCGCGGGAGCTGTCGATCACCGGCATCTTGAGCTGTTCGGCGCGATGGGCAAATTCGAAGGTGTAGTGGCCGACCGCGGTTTCGGCACGCAGCCAGAGGGTGTCGAACTCCGGCAGCCGTTCGATGGCTGACGGTGGCAGGATCTCGGCCCGGATGCCCTGGGCGGCGGCAGCCCGGATAAAGCGCTCCAGCGCCAGCCCGTCACTGCTGGCACGGCCGTCGTTGGGGTCGACCAGAATGGCGAGCTGATAGAGCGGCGCCGCCTGCTCCTCGTCACCGGTGCCCACCAGCGCCTGAGCGTGGTGCAGCATCAACTCTTTCTCGCTTGGGCTCAGCTCCAGCGGCGACAGGCTCTGCTGCTGGCGCACCGACCAGCCGTGGCGGCCGCGCTTGAGGGTCAGCTCCTGCAGCGGCAGCTGGCTCAGGCCATAGTAGTAGCGGGCCAGTCCCGCCAGCTCGCTCTGTTCGCACTGGCCGAAGATGGCGCGCACTCTAATCCGATCCTCGCTCTGCTGGGCCAGCCACCCCTGTGCCTTGCGCCACAGCTTGGCCGGTGGCTGCTGGGGTTGCAGTCGGCTGATGGCCTGCAGACCAGGCAGGCAGTGGTGGCCGCGGGCCTGGGCCAGTAGCGAGCAGTAGTAGCCTGCGCTCAGGTGCTCCAGATTGCGGCAGAGGTTGATGATGCGGGGTCGGCCGCCGGTAGTCGGCACGCCATGTTGCAGATAGGTGCGGGCGGTCAGCAGATAATCGGCATGGCAAGGCCAGTCGCCCAGCTCTTCGATGATGACATAGGTACTCATATTTTCGGCTCCACAGATCAGACTGCCTGAACAGGCAGGATCCCCAGTGGGCTTCGATGCACCGACAAGCACGACAATGGCGCGAGGGGAAACAAGAGGTTACAGTGCCTAATATGACGCCTTGGTAACTTGTGATACAAGTCGCATTTTTGGTGCTGAGGATAAATAACTGAACAAGGACTCCCCGTGTTGACCGTACGAGCGGCCCGAACCGATGATCTGGGCGCCATCGTTAATCTGGAACGCTACTGTTTTCCCCCCGAAGTCGCCTTTGGCCGCAGCCGCTGGCACTATCTGCTGGCCCACGCCAAGGGGCGCACCCTGTTGCTGCTGGACGAGAAACATCAGCTGATGGGCTATCTCTGCCTACTGGAGCACAGAGGCTGGGATCGGCTGGTCATTCAGGCGCTGGCTATCCGCTGGACGGTGCGTCGTCTGGGCTGGGCGCGGCGCCTGCTGGAGCAGGTGATCCACGAGGGCAAGGCCGCTGGCTGGGGGGCGATCCGGCTGGAGGTGGCGGATGCCAACGAAGAGGCGCTGGCGCTCTATCAGGGATTGGGATTTCGTCCCCAGCAGCGGCTGGCGGACTACTATGGCCGCGACCAGCACGCCCACCGGCTGGTGCTGCCGCTGGTGAGCGACGAGGAGCGTGAGTGGCGCAGAGTGGCTCGCACTCAGGCTCGTAAGCCGTCTTCACGGGCCAACTGATCATGTTGCACGAGCAGAATCGAGGAGCAGGATGAGCTGCGACAACTGCCTTGCCACCGCCATCAGGGCCAAGCTGGGGCGCTGCCCGGTCTGTGCCATCCAGACCTTTGTCATCGGTCTGAGTGGCTGGCTGGTCTGGTGGTGGTGCGGCGCCGATACCTCGGTCAACGCCCTCACCGGCCTGCTGTTTGCGTTGGGTGGCTCGGGCTTGTTGCTGCTCCATCTGGTGGTATTTGTCTGGCGCAAGGCGACCGGACGTGAATTGAGCGATGAATGAATCTTAATAGATTCAAAAAGATAAATAACAATATCGGTGTAGATATGGAGGTTCAGATGATTGCAATGGTAACGGGCGCCTCGTCCGGTTTTGGTGAAGCCATCAGCCGCCAGCTGGTGCAGGCGGGCTACAAGGTGATCGGTACCGGTCGCCGCGCCGAGCGGCTCGCTGCGCTGGCGGACGAGTTGGGCGAGCAGTTCCTGCCGCTGGCGTTCGATGTGCAGGACAAGGCGGCCACCCGCGCCGCCATCACCGCTCTGCCAGCCGAGTGGAGCGAGGTGGATCTGCTGGTTAACAACGCCGGTCTGGCGCTGGGGCTGGAGCCGGCTCATAAGGCGGATCTGGAAGATTGGGAGCAGATGATCGCCACCAACATCAGCGGTCTGACCCTGCTTACCCGCCTGCTGCTGCCGGGCATGGTGGCGCGCAATCGCGGCCACATCATCAATATCGGCTCCATCGCGGGCACCTACCCCTATCCGGGCGGCAACGTCTACGGCGCCACCAAGGCGTTTGTGAAGCAGTTCAGCCTCAACCTGCGTGCCGATCTGGCGGGCACCGCCATTCGCGTCACCAATGTGGAGCCGGGCCTGTGTGGCGGCACCGAGTTCTCCAACGTGCGCTTCCACGGTGACGATGCCAAGGCGGCCACCGTCTATCAGGGGGTGGAGGCTATCCAGCCGGAAGATATCGCCAATACCGTGCTCTGGGTGAGCCAGCAACCGGCCCACGTCAACATCAACAGCATCGAGATCATGCCGGTGGCGCAGACCTTCGGCCCGCTCAATATCAGCCGTCGCTGATCGCTGCATTGGTTGAAACAAAGAGGCTCCCGTGGGAGCCTCTTTGCGTTGGCGAGGCGGTCACAGGCTCATGATCTTCTTGAACTCCTCCGGCGAATACTTCTTCTCGCTGCGCTTGGCGAGATCCGTCATCAGCTTGTAGCGCAGATCTTTGGCCATCTGGTAGGTCTGCTCCAACTGGCCATAGGAGTAGTCGGCGGCCAGCCCGATGGCGGTAGCCTTGTCGCTGGTATAGGCCTGCTTCAGGCTCTGGTCGAGCAGGGCCACCTCCTTGTAAAGTTTGCTGCTCTCCTTGCTCCAGACGCCGCGCAGCAGCGGCAGGTACTTGTCCGGATCGGCGCTGGCCAGCGCGGTCAGGCTGCGGAACTGCCAGTAGGCGGAATCGTCGGAGTAGCTGTCGCTGCCGGTGCGATAGGGCAGGGGATAGTTTTCCAGGGTGTTGTAGAGCGGCACCATCACGGATTCGGCCAGCACGCCGTAACTCTGCCAGATCAATCCCTGCAGCTCTTTGGGCATCTCCTTGCGCAGCTGGATGACGTGGGATTCCAGCTGGCGATCGACGCGGATCGGCCGCTCTGCCTTGCCCGCCAGCGGCGTACCGTCATAGGTGGCGCTCAGCACCCTGGCCACGTCCGGCACGGCGATGGGATCATCCGGCTTCATAACCAGTGGATATTGCGCCTGCCGGGTCGCTTGTTTGTGGGAGGCGGTCAGCATGTTCTGGCCGAGCCACTCCCGATCCACGTTGTAGGGATCGGCAATCACCCCGAACGCCTTGGCGAAGTTGAAATCTTTCGGGTCGGCGTTATCCAGCAGTTTGTGCTCGCGCACGAACTCAAGCAGCTTGGGCGAGTGCAGCACATCGACGCTGTCGAGATTGACGCCGTGGATCCGCAGACCGTTGGCCACCATGGCGTAGCTGTCGTCCGGCACCCGCACCGCGATCCAGTGGTGGCCGGAGCCAATTTCCATCAGCCAGGCCTCGTTCACATCCGCCAGATAGAGGCTGTTGCCCTCACCGGCGCCATATTGCTCCACATAGCGACCGAGCAGCTCGACCCCCTCTTTGGCCGTCTTGGCCTGCGGCAGGATCAGGGTCGGAATGATGGCTTCAATCACTCCCTTCTCGATCAGCGGATCGGCTTTCTGAGCCTTGTCGTTGACCTCGGCACTGGTGGTGGCCGAGATGGCGACGTTGAACTCGTTGATGCCGCGCTCTTCATAATATTTGCCTGCCGGATCGCTGGTTGTGGCATCCCAGTCGTGGATGGCGGAGTAGGCAAAAAATGCTTTGGGCATAGGCACTTCCAGCCCGTTGCCCAGCTTCCAGAGTTTGCCCTCGTTCTGCTGCGCGGGCCGGAAGGCGAGGTACTTGTTCCAGTTGTTGACGCCAAAATCCTCGTTTCTGGCGATCATCACGCTGCCATCGGCACTGGCCCCCTTGCCGACGATAAGGCCGGTACAGGCGTCGGCACTGGTGCCAAGCAGGGTGAGCAGGGTGGCGGAGAGAAGACTCAAGGTGTGTTTTTTCATAGGTGTACCCGAAGGGTTGCGGTGAGTGAGAGTCAGACGAGGGGATGAGGTGTGGGGAGGCTGCAACTCCGAACTGGCAGCGGAGTGAGCACGACAGATTGGTCTGCCTGTTATTGGTTTTTCGAACAGATCATCCATGACACGGCTGGCTGGTTGTGATGTGCGCCAAAATTGTATCCCCGAGTGGTTGTTTATTTTGTGATCGAGCTGCGGTTCCTGACTTTTCTCTGGCATCGTGGCGCGTGGACGGCAAAATGTGCCAAAACAGCGTGAGCTGGCAGCAGATGAGTCATGATTCTGACGCCAGTTTGCGTGGGGGACGTGGTGAGATCCGCCATCTCTCTGGATCTCGCACTATCTGACAAGTTGGCCTGTAACTTGCTGGTTTAATTGATAATGGTGGGGCCTGACGCCCCATGTGACCGGATCAGCCTGTGCCCATTGCCGCAGATGCGCACCGAATTGGAGCCCCCATGGATATCAAACCTTACAGCCAGCAACTTGCCCAGAGCGCATCCAACAACCGTGCCCTCGCTACCCTCAACAGTGCCAGTAGCGGCGGTCAGAGCGGTGGCTGGGAGGAGATGGTCAGCCTCTCCACCCAGCGCATGACCGGCCAGGCCCAGCAGGTGCTGACCTACGAACATCTGGCCAAGAACAACAAGTTGCCGCCGGCGCTCGATATGAGCTCCGACAAGGGGGGTGTGGTGCAGCAACTGGTGGACAGGGCGCTCGGTTTCGATCGCAAGAAGTTCAACGAGATCGAAGAGAAGCTCAAGACCATCGCCGATAACAAGAAGCTGACGCCGGAAGAGCGGGCGGAGCAGAGCAAGCCGCTCAACGAACAGCGAGAGGCGATGCTCAAGGAGGCGATGGATCGCCTGACCGGCAAGAAGAGCTCATCCAAAGATGAGGCCAAAACTGCCTGATCCTGCCGCTGTTCTGAGATCTACCCGGTCGGCACCGATGGGCCAGTGTCGACCGCCGATGGGCAAGCTTCTGCCACCTCTTTTGACCTCACCTCCCCACAGGCGCACAATGTCCGCGCATTGAGCCAGTCGAGGAGTCCGCCGTGTACAACTTCCAATATGCCAATCCGACCCGCATCTGTTTCGGCGAGGGGCAGATCGCCAGCCTGCCCGAACTGATCCCCCCCGGCAGCCGGCTACTGGTGCTCTACGGCGGCGGCAGCATCAAGCAAAACGGCGTCTATGAGCAGCTGACCCGGGCCCTGGAAGGGGTGACGTGGCAGGAGTTTCCCGGCATCGGCGCCAACCCCAGATTCGAGCTGTTGATGGAGGCGGTGGCGCAGGTGAAGCGCGAGCGCATCGACTTCCTGCTGGCGGTCGGTGGTGGCTCGGTAGTCGATGGCACCAAGTTTGTTGCGGCCGCCGCCTGCTACGAGGGGGGTGATCCCTGGGATATCTGCGGCAAGCAGGCGAGCGTGCACAAGGCGCTGCCGATGGGCTGTGTGCTGACTCTGCCGGCGACCGGCTCCGAGAGCAATCCCACCTCGGTGGTGAGCCGGGGGGATGTGAAGATCTCCTTCAGAAGCCCGCTGGTGCAGCCGCAGTTTGCGGTGCTCGATCCGGCGACCACCTACAGTCTGCCGCCGTGCCAGACCGGTAACGGAGTGGTGGATGCCTTCGTCCATATTGCCGAGCAGTACCTCACCTTTCCGGTGGGAGGCGAGGTACAGGATCGGCTGGCGGAAGGTTTGCTGCAGGTGCTGGTGGAGAACGGCCCCAGGGCGCTGGCGGAGCCGACCAACTATCAGGTGCGGGCCAATCTGATGTGGGCGGCCAGTCTAGCGCTCAACGGCCTTATCGGTTGCGGGGTGCCGCAGGATTGGGCCTCTCACGCCATCGGTCATCAGCTGACGGCGCTCTACGGGCTCGACCACGGCCAGAGTCTGGCCGTGGTGCTCCCCTCACTGCTCCGTGAGCGGGCGAGCCAGAAGCAGGACAAGCTGGCCCAGTTTGCCGAGCGGGTGTGGCATTCGACCCGCGAGGATAAGGCCCTGCGCATCGAAGAGGCGATCATCCGCACCGAGCAGTTCTTCCAGAAGATGGGATTGGGGACTCGGCTGGCCGACTATGGCCTCAGCGAAAGTTGCATTCCGGCGGTCTGCTCCAATCTCAAGCGGGTGGGGCGCACCGCGCTCGGTGAGCAGCAGGATATCGACCCGGATCGGGTGGCACGGATCCTCGCCCGCGCGCTATAAGCCGGCGCCGGTTTGTGTCCCTGGCTGATTCATTTTCCCAATTAAAGAGGGCCGCTTGTTGCGGCCCTTTTGCATGACGGGTTAGCCGATCACTCGGTGCGTGCCTTCAGATAACCGGCGTAATCCGGGATCTGCACGCTGAACGCCTGGCGCATATGGGGGCTGTCCATGATGAAGTCGGCGGTCGCTTCGTTGGTGGCGACCGGGATGTTCCAGACTGCCGCGAGGCGCAGCAGCGCCTTCACGTCCGGATCGTGCGGCACCGCATTGAGGGGATCCCAGAAGAAGATCAGCACGTCGATCTTCCCTTCGGCGATCAGGGCGCCGAGCTGCTGGTCGCCCCCCATGGGGCCGGAGAAGAGGCAGGTGATGGGCAGTTGCGCCTGCTTGCCGAGCATGGTGCCGGTGGTGCCGGTCGCATAGAGGTGGTGGAGCTTGAGCTCCTCCTTGCGGCGCATCACCCAGTTCAGCAGAGGGGTCTTCATGTTGTCGTGAGCCACCAGAGCCACCCGTTTGTGGGGCGCCATCTCGCGTGCAATCTGTTCCATGGAAATCGTCCGTAGCATTGTTATTGGCAGAGAGCCGTATCCTAATCGAAAGCCATGACAGATGCTGTGTCGGGCGTATTAACTGTGATCCTGTCGAAAAGTTTTCGGGTCATGGCTGCTCAAATGAAGAGACCCGCGCTGGCGGGTCTCTTTGCTTGCTGGCTTGCTGGCTCAGGAGCCGTGGTGCAGTTGCGATTGTTGGTAGTTCTCCAGCCCGATGCGATCGATAAGATCGAGCTGGGTCTCCAGCCAGTCCACATGCTCCTCCTCATCCTCCAGGATCTCCTGGAACAGGTCGCGGCTGATGTAGTCCTGCACCGACTCGGCGTAGGCGATGGCTACCTTGAGGTCGGGGATGGCATCCATCTCCAGCGAGAGGTCGCAGCGCAGCATCTCTTCGACGGTCTCGCCGATGCGCAGCTTGCCCAGATCCTGCAAGTTGGGCAGTCCTTCCAGAAACAGCACCCGTTTGACCAGCTCGTCGGCGTGTTTCATCTCATCGATAGACTCGTGATACTCCTTGTGCCCGAGCGCCTTGAGGCCCCAGTCATCGTAGATGCGGGCGTGCAGGAAGTAT
Organism: Aeromonas sp. R1-1; assembly: GCF_040908495.1. Lineage (NCBI taxonomy): Bacteria > Pseudomonadati > Pseudomonadota > Gammaproteobacteria > Aeromonadales > Aeromonadaceae > Aeromonas > Aeromonas sp. R1-1. Next base: position 20,650 of record NZ_JBFODV010000086.1, read on the forward strand.
TGGTTGATGGCAATCAGCTCATTGGCCAGCACCTTGTTGAGGTGGGCAATGATCTTGGGATCTCCTTTCATCGACAGTGCTCCTTGGTTCGTGCCTGAGGCTTCGATCGTTAGAGCTTAGTCCAGAAAAGTGACAACAAGAGGTCTGGCGAGCCAGTTCGCCTGAGAAAAGGGGTGACCCTGTTGGCGGGTCGCATCAGAAAAGAGGTGTCCGGATCAGGCCACTTCGTAGTAGAGCACGGGTTGCTCCTGCTCCATCTTGTCGAGTTCGGCGGCGATGATCTCCATGGTCATGCGCACGCATTTGCCACATTGGGCGCCCACCTCGAGCGACTGCTTGAGCTGGCGGAATTCGCTTTTACCTGACTGTACCGCTTTGCGGATCTGGGTATCTGTGATGCCGCGGCACAAACAGACGTACATGATGGTCACCTCTTGTGGAATGAAATGAAATCTAAATGAGAATGGTTCGTAGTGCAAATAACCATTAGTAATAAGATCCCCTGCTTGCCACTGTGCAACCCCTTGGGGACAATGCTGGCAACCAGAGGAGATCACCATGCTCAAGAAACTGTTCAGCGCCCTGTTCGGGGGCGAACCGGCCAAGGCGCCGGAAGTCACCCCCACCGAATATTCCGGCTATCTCATCTATCCGGAACCCATGGCCGAAGGTGGCCAGTACCGACTGGCAGGGCGCATCACCAAGGAGCTGGACGGCGTGTTGCAAACTCACCGTTTCATCCGCTCCGATCTGTTTGTTAATCCGGCCGATGCCGAGCGTTTCATGGTGCAGAAGGCTCACACCTTTATCGATCAGATGGGAGATCGCATGTTCGAGCCCCGCAAACCGGCTGACAGCCAAGCTTCATGACACAGCAAGAGGTCACCCTGCTGCGCGAGGCGCTGGCCCGCGCCGGTGAGCGGCGACTGATCTGGCTGGAGGGGGAGGAGGCCGAGTGCATTGCCCGCGCCCAATCCCTGCTCGGCGAGACCGTCTTCTGGCTGGGTGCCGGGCCCGAGTGTTATGCCCCGCAACCCGCCGCCAAGGCGCTACAGCGGCTCGGTCAGGAGTGCGACACGCTGGTGTTCAACGCTTTCAGCGGCTTTCATCCCGACGCCTTCGGGGCGCTGGCGGGCACTCTATGCGCCGGTGGCTTGCTGTTGCTGCTGACGCCGCCCAGAGTAGAGTGGCCCGCATGGCCGGATCCCGACCGGATCCGGCTGGTGGCCCAGCCGGAAGAGGCGGGTCGGGCCGGTCACGGCTTTATCGCCCGGCTGGTGCGGTTGCTGGAAGGTGATCCCGCCCTCTCTCTGGAGCCGCCGGTTTGCTCGCAGCCGTGGCAACCGATTGGGCCGGAGCGCAGGCTGAGCTGCGATCAGACACGGGCACTGCCCGCCATCCACAAGGTGTTGCACGGCCATCGTCGTCGGCCGCTGGTGCTGAGTGCCGACCGCGGTCGTGGCAAGAGTGCGCTGCTGGGGCTGGCTGCCGCCGAGCAGCTGCGCCAGCAGCCAGGGCTGAACATAGTGGTGACGGCCCCCTCGCAGGCAACGGTGGCGACCCTGTTTGCCCACTCAGCTCGCGGGCTAGATACCACGCCTGAACAGCTGACCGGACTGAGCTACTGCTCGCCGGATCGGCTGGTGCACGAGGCGATGAATCCCGATCTGCTGCTGGTGGATGAAGCTGCCGCCATTCCGACCCCGCTGCTTGAGGCTATGCTGGCCCGCCACAGCCGCATTGTGTTTGCCACCACCGAGCACGGTTACGAGGGGACGGGGCGCGGTTTTCACCTGCGCTTCAAGCGGGTGCTCGATAGCCAGACCCCGGAGTGGCAAGAGATCCGCCTCTCTGAACCCATTCGCTGGAGTGAGCGTGATCCGCTGGAGCCGCTGATGTTCCGCCTGCTCGGCCTCAATGCCGAAGTGGCAACGCCCTTGCCGCCGACCAGCCCGAGCTGGCGTCTGGTCAGTCAGGAGGCGCTGGCGAGCGACGAGGAGTTGCTCAACCAGCTGTTCGGCCTGCTGGTGCTGGCTCACTACCAGACCACGCCGAGCGATCTCAGATCCCTGCTGGAGAGCCCGGATCTCGACATCCATCTGCTGGAGCAGGATGCGAGCCTGCTGGGAGTGGCCTTGGTGGCGCGGGAAGGGGGAATAGAACCCGAGCTGGCCGAGGCGATCTGGGCCGGGCGTCGCCGTCCGCGCGGCCATCTGCTGCCCCAGTCGCTGCTGGCCCACGCCGGTTTCAAAACGGCGGGGGGGCGCAGCTACGCCCGGGTGATGCGTATCGCCATCCACCCCGAGCTGCACCGCCACGGACTGGGTTCGCTGCTGCTTGGCAGGCTTGAAGAACATTATCGTCAGGCGGGGATCGATTACCTCGGTTCTGCCTTTTCGGCCAGCGCCGACCTGCTCCCCTTCTGGCGCAAGGCTGGATTGACGGTGTTGCGCATCGGCCTGCAACGGGATGCCGCCAGCGGCTGCCACGCAGCCCTGCTGCTAAAGGCGCTGAAACCCGAACATGAGCCCGAGCTGGATCAGTGGCAGCAGCGTTTCATTCGCCAGTTGCCGACCCTGCTGGCGGGCGAGCTGAAAGGATTGGAGCCCGAGCTGGTATGGCAATGTCTGCAAGGCAGCACCGCTACCGCAGCGGAGCTTGACGAGTTCGAGCGCGATGAGGTTGAGTGCTTTGCCCTGCATCACAAGCCGTTTGAACTGAGCCAATCCAACCTGCAGCTGTGGCTGGCGCGCAATCTCGCTGTGCTGGGTTCACTGACTCCTGACGAGCGTTATCTGCTGATCGCAGCCATCTGGCAATATGCCGACTGGGGAAGACTGGCTGCGAGGTTGCAACTGGCGGGCAAGCCCGCCGTGATCAAGAGTTTGCGGGCGCTGCTGGCGCGTCTCTTGAGTTCCTCTACCACTCGATAGGTTTGCCCTGCCAGTCGAGAAAGCTCAGCTCGCCATCCGGTTGCAGCCGGTTCATCAGGTTAATCAGATGGTCGGCTACCAGCTCGGGACTCTGCACATTTCTTGGCGGTACATTGGCGTGAAACGGGCGGGAGAGTTGGGTATCCACGGTGCCGGGATGGAAGGCCAGCAATTTGACGCCGGGGGCCCGCCGGGCCAGCTCGATGGCGGCACACTTGAGCAGCATGTTGAGGGCGGCCTTGGATGCACGATAGCCATACCAGCCGCCCGCTCGGTTGTCACCAATGCTGCCGACCCGAGCGCTGAGAACGGCCAGAGTGCAAGGCTCGCGGCCAAACAGCGGTAACAACTGGCTGATCCAGCGCAGCGGCAGCAAGGCATTGGTCTGGTAGAAGCGGATCATGGCATCGAGATTGATTGCTTCGAGCCGCTTCTCCGGCTGGATCTCCCCCTGATGCAGGATGCCGTTGCAGATCACCACCCTGTGCGGTTTCGGTGCCAACTCCGCGATGCGGGCTACCGCAGTTGCCATCTGCTCATCGCTGTAATCACAATATAGCCAGTGCAGACCCGGCGATGAGAGGCCCGCAGGGGCGTGCTGACGACTGATGGCAATCACTGGCCCGACACCCGCCGCCAACCAGTGTGTCACCAGAGCCGCCCCGATACCGCCAGAAGCGCCAATCACGACGATACCTTCACTCATCTCAGGCTCCTTGTGAGTTCATGATGGATTTCACCATCCGCCAATGTTGTCCTGATTGGCAGATACGCTCCCGCCAGTCTGCGGGATCAAGCGGTTAACGCTGCAATCTTGCCGAGATCCGAGCCGTTGGGTGAATTCCATTCCTATACTGAGGGAAAACCGCAGCGGTCTGCTGCCCGCGCAACCAGAATGAGAGTCACCATGATGTCCAAAGATGGGGAAGAGCGTAAATCTATCCTGACCGAAAGTGGCACCAACGAGCTTGAGATCATCGAGTTTCACCTCAAGAAGCAGCTACCGGACGGTCGTGAAAAAACCGCTTATTACGGGATAAACGTCGCCAAGGTGCGCGAGGTGATCCGGGTGCCGGAGACCACAGATTACCCCAACGCCCAGCGTCATATGGTGGGGGTATTCTCCCTGCGGGATCGGCTGATCCCGCTGGTGGATCTGGCGGGCTGGCTTGGCATCAAGACCAACCCGGACCCCAGCCACAAGGTGGTGATCGTCACCGACTTCAACAAGATGGCCAACGGCTTTCTCATCGACAGCGTCAGCCGGATTCACCGGGTCTCCTGGGAGGATGTGGAGTCACCCAGCCAGTTTCTGGAGGCGGGAGAGAACGACTGCGTGGTGGCCGTGGTCAGGCGCGATGGCAACCTCATCATGATCCTCGATTTCGAGAAGATCATCGCCGATATCAACCCCGAGCTCAGCATGGAGAAGTACGACGTCACTCAGGATCGCAAGGTGCTCATCGACGATCGCATGATGGCGCTGCGCCAGGGCAAAACCATTCTGGTGGTGGACGACTCGGCCTTTATCCGCAAGATGATCGAGACCACCCTGCGCACCGCTGGCTACAACGTGATCACGGCCAAGGACGGCGGCGAGGGGTTGGAGATGATGACGGATTTCGATCGTCTGGCCCAGGAGGAGAGAATGCCGGTGACCGGCTTCGTCAATGCGGTGATCACCGATGTGGAGATGCCGCGCATGGATGGCATGCACCTGCTCAAGCGTCTGCGGGATACCCCCTCCTACAAGGAGATGCCCATCGTGATGTTCTCCTCCCTGATGAGCGATGACAACCGCCAGAAAGCGCTGCAACTGGGGGCCAACGATACCATCACCAAGCCCGAGATAGGGCGCATGGTGGGGATGATGGATCACATGCTGCTTGGAATTGCCCCGCCCTCGCCAGCCAACAACATCTGACCTGCCGTTAACTTCCAATTAGCCGGTCGAATCCACTGACCGGTTGCCTCAAGCGGCCACTCCTTGCCAAGGAGTGGCCGCGCTGTTTTGGCTGTTTGCTGCGATCCCGACGCCCCTTGTCTCCCGGATATGATTTATGTAATGATAATTATTATCATTTGTTGGTGTGAAGCATATGACAGCAACCTGGGTGAAGGGGTGGGTCGAGTCGACCGAAGGTGGCAGCAGCATGAGTCACTGGAAACAGCAGACCCGAGAGGGTAATCGGCTGTTTGATTGCGGCGAGTATCATCAGGCGCTGGCTCATTATCAGCAGGCGCTCTGGCTGGCTCGTCAGCAATTGGTGCAGTGGCATGACGCCGATGAGGCGGTGGCTGCGCTGGTCGTGGCTCACCACAATCTGGCGGATCTGCTGGTGGCCATGACTCTGCCCGATCGCGCCGCCGATCTGCTCTGCTATGTGCACGACTGCCTGCTGGCGACCTGTCACTCCCCCGCTTGCTCCTCTCGCTTGCGAGAGGCGGCTTTGCGCCATACCCGCACAACCCGTGCCGAGTTGCTGACGTTCGTTCAGCGCCACGGCAGCCACGCCGGGATCATGCGTTCGCTCGGTCACTGCCTGTGTCAGAGCGAGCCCTCATCCCGGCTCCATTAATCCGAACAGAGGTCATCATGAGCCATACCCTGCCAGCCCTGAACTATGCCTACGACGCACTGGAACCCCATATCGATGCCCTGACCATGGAGATCCACCATAACCGTCATCACCAGACCTATATCAACAACCTCAACGCCGCACTAGAAACGGCGCCCGAGCTGGCTGCACTGCCGGTTGAGGATCTGCTGCGCCGCTTCAATACTCTGCCTGCCACCTTGCAGGGGGCGGTACGCAACCATGGCGGCGGCCATGCCAACCACACCCTGTTCTGGCTGGTGATGAGCCCGCAGGGGGGCGGTGAGCCGGGTGGTGAGCTGGCTCTGGCCATCGAGCGGGAATTGGGGGGATTCGATGCCTTCAAGCAGGCTTTCACTCAGGCGGCTTTGAGTCGTTTTGGCAGTGGCTGGGCCTGGTTGGTGGTGGACAAGGCAGGCAGATTGCAGGTGGAGAGCAGTGCCAATCAGGATAGTCCCCTGATGCATGGCCATACCCCGATCCTGGGGCTGGATGTGTGGGAGCACGCCTACTATCTCAAGTACCAGAACAAGCGTCCTGACTATATCGCAGCCTTCTATCAGGTGGTGGATTGGGCCGAAGTGGCCCGCCGCTATCAGGCGGTGCGAGGCTGACTTGGTCGCTGGGAATTGGTTTGCAGTACAGCCGCCACAACCCGCGCTGTAATAACAAGACCCGCCAGTTGGCGGGTCGTCTGTTTATGGTGTGGCAGTGCTGACGCTGGCGGCTGAAGGGGTCATCGGCATTGTGGGCAAGGCCGCGCTGGGTATCTCGGCGGCGGTTTCTGCCGCGGGTTTAGCGGGAGTGACCGGCTCAGTCGTTGCCGCAGCGGATAAAGCCAGCGTGGCTTGTTCAGTCACGGCCGAGGCAGATGGGGTAGCCGACTCGGTAGTAACCGCGGCAGAGACTGCCGCTGGCTTGGCCTCATCCACCGCCGGTTTGGGCTGTTTGAGGCAGGGTTGCAGGCTGCCGATGGTGCTCAGTGACTGGCAAGGCACAGGCAGACCTATGGGGACCGGTGCCCCGAGGAACTTGGGCCCCTTGTCCAGTACATAGAGGTCGAGCAGCCCCATCAGGCGGGCAAAGACTTCCCGCACCCGGGTGCGGATCCCCTGATAGGCGCTGGGATCCTCGGCATTAAAGCCGACCGCGTCGATACCGAAATGGCGGGCGATGAAAATGGCCCGCTCGTTATGAAAGCCTTGGGAGACCACGGTAAAGCGCTCCTGGCCGAACACCTCCTTGGCGCGAACCACAGAGTCGAGGGTGCGGAATCCGGCGAAATCCATATAGATGGCGGAGGCGGGGATGCCCGCCTTGATCAGGGCGCGGCGCATCTGGCGCGGCTCGTTGTACTGCACGGTGGCGTTGTCACCGGAGACGATGATGAAGTCCACCTTGGCATTGTTGTAGAGCTCGGCGGCCGCCTTGATGCGGTATTTGAAGTAGTGGTTAGGGCCGCCACCGGAGAGATATTTGGAGGTACCCAGCACCACCGCAACCCGGTTGTAGGGCACCTTGTCCACCTGATCGTAGGTGTAGTGACGGGCATCCGAGACGATCCACTCGCTGTAGCCCAGCAGCATGGCAATCAGGGCCAGCAGCAAAACGAGGCAGGCGAGGAGGATCTTGGCAAACTTCTTCATGCGCGGTGCGGTCAGGGTCTGAAGTTGGGAGTGGCTATCGGCATTCTATTACAACTCGGCCGCCGGCGTCAGGCTTGATAACGGGCGGGTACCTCATTCGGGCAGAGGTTGTCGCAGCAGAGGCTGGGAGAGCGGGAGGATAAAGCGAGGGGCTGCGGCGGCAGCCCCTCTGTTGGGTGAAGGTCTATCAGTGGGCGGAGTCGTTACCCTTGCAGGCGTCTGACTCCTTGTTGGCTTGCCACCAGGGCAGCAGATCCCGGGCGAGCCACGCCTGATAGGCGTCGCTGTCGTTGGCGATCAGCCGGTCCAGCTCCCCTTCGAAGTCGCTCATCGCCTGCTGCCGATCCGGATTGCGCAGCGCCTGTGCCAGCGCCAGCCAGCTGGCGCCGCGACCGGTATCGTTGAGGAAGCGGTGCACGGTATAGGACCAGGAGTAGACCATCTCGCCACCCTGGTCGTAGTCAAGGTGGAGGATCGCCGCCAGTGTCGGACGCTGGTTGGCGGGGCGGTTTGCCACGTTATCCAGACCCCGGGCAAAGCACTGGCCGTGGGCGATGTACTCTGCAATCCCCTCTGCCCACCAGGTAGTGCGGTTGAGCGGATAGTGGCCGAAACTGCCGTACTGGTTGAAGCGGCCATCCAGATAGTGAACGTACTCGTGGCGCAGGTTCCACACCTGGAAGGCAGGGCGTTTCCACTCCGCCTCATAGGCGAAGAAGCGGGCCTGATTGCCGGGGCGAGCCGGATCCCCCTCGATATAGATGCCGCCATTGTCGGTGGAGACACCAAACAGCGCGCTGCCGTAGCGGCCCCAGTCGGCGGAGGAGTTGAAGATCACCAGCTCCAGCGCCTCGTTGTGATCATCGGCCACCGGTTGCCAGCCTGTCTCCATCTGCTGGTGGAAGCGCTGCTCTTCATCACCCAGCTCGCGGCAGATCCCTTCGGCCTGAGCCAGGGTCAGATCCTGGGCGCGCAGACGCAGGGTTGGCGAGCAGGTGTGCTCGAACGGCAGAATATCTTCAATGCGGATCGGGGTACAAAGCCCGGCGAACTCGCCGCTGACACAGGCTTCGCTGGTGCGATCCGTGTAGGTGAGGTAGTAGCTGGAGAGGGTCAGGGATACCTCTTCCAACATGGCAGCCGGATGCTGTCCGCCCGGGATCAGCCCCTGCTGGCGCATGATGGCGATGACATCGCGATCCAGCTGCTGGCGATAGGCGATCGCCTTATCCGGGCTGGTGTGATGGAGGTAGCGCATCATCTGGTAGAGGCGGCTGTGGGCATCGAGGATGTTGTTGAAGATAAACAGATCCCGTGAGCCGTCGCGCTGTTTCCAGAGGGCCAGCTCGCTCAGGCCCAGTTGCAGCAGGCTCTGGCGCAATGCCGCCTCCTGCTGCAGCACAGCTGCGCTGAAGTCAGCCTGCTGACCGTAAGAGGCGCTCTGATCGACCAGATTGAGCAGCTCGAACAGGCCATCGGCCCAGGGTTTGTGGCCATTGATCTGCGCCGCATGTTGCACCGCATAGCCGAGCGCCTGGTTGAGCTGGGCCAGCATGGGGGCGGCACTCTGGCGGAAGGCGGCTTGCCCAAGTTGTCCCTGCGCCGCCACGCTCCAGGCTTCCAGCACTGTGCCAGCCTGATCCTGCGGTTCAGCTCCCAGCAGCAGGGGGTGGTTGAGCAGATCAATCATCACCCCGGCCAGTGCCCGGGCGACCTGATCACTCTCCTTGCCAACGCCGCCGTGGTAGTTGTGGGCGCGCACATAGTAGAGCAGCTTGTCCATTGCCGGATGGGTCGGCTGGTTGGCCGCCAGCAGGGCACGCATGCCGCGCACCACCGCCATCAGCTTGGCGTCATCGTGGCCGTAATCCGCCTGCCAGGCAGGGCTGTTCTGGCCGCTCACGTCGGCTACCAGTTTGGCGGCATCGCTATCGAGCAGATCCACATCGGGCTGCTCGGGCTCGGAGCAGAGACGACCGTTGGCGCGGCGGCACTCCAGCTGCTCCTCCTTGCTGGCCAGCACGATGGGGCGATTGAGCACCCGGCTCTCCTGCCACGCTTTGCTCTCTGGCAGGGGTTGCCACTCGCCGCCGGCGACCGGGTATTGGTAGCCGCTATCTTGCAACGTTACCTGAACCTCGCTGCCAGCGGGGATCACCTGACGGCAGATGCGATAGCGGATGGTGTTGCTCCCCTCCTTGCGCTCCTGCGGCTCATCACACTCCTGCTGAGGCGTGAGCTGATCCAGCTGCCACTGATAGCGGCGCCAGACATGGATCTCGCTGACCTGAGCGGCAGCCTGAGATCCGCTGTTCGGCTGCAGGCGGAAGAAGATCTGCTCCAGCCGGCCATCCCGTTCGCTGGGGCTCTCTTCCAGCACATGCAGCTGTTGCCAATCCTGTGGCTGGTAGTGCCACTCCGGCTCGGCGCAGCGCCCCTGTGCGTTGAGTTCACAGCGGTCCAGTTCGCGCTCGCTCTGTCCCAGGATCACCGCAGAGGGGAGTGGCAGGCGATCCTGGCGGGTGGCGGTCGGCGTGCCGGCCAGCTGCTCCCAGCGGCCCTGTTTCATGCCATAGCCGAAGTCATAGCTGCTGGCGGGGATCAGCTTGCCGGCCGGAACCCGATCTTCGCAGCGGACGAAGCGGATCTGCCAGCCGGACTCTACCCTGAGCTGGGGCTCGCCACACTGCTGCTCGGCCAGTGCGGCGAGATCGCTGCTCTGCCAGTCGAAGCGACGGTAGACCCTGAGCTGTTGGTAAGGTGCATTGCTGCTGCGCGCCTTGAGCTCGTAGGTGATCTCGGTGATGCGAGCGACCAGTTGCCGGCTCGATTCGCCAGTCAGCTGATACTGTCGCCAGTCATTGGGGGAGTAGTTGGCTTGCGCCGAGGATGTAGCCAAAAGCAGGGGCCCTGCCAGCAGCAGCCACCCGGTACCTGAACGGTTCATTTTTATCCCTTTGTTCTTGTTTGTGTATTGTCTTGCGAGTAATCGCAAGGCAATTTAAACGGTTCCAAAGGGATATCAATTGCCAATTAAAAATCAGATAAATCAATAAGATGGTGACTTTTTGAGTCTGATCGAATTATCGCGGGTTGGCGCCGCAGTGAGGACTCACATGTTTCTTTTTTGTTTTCAAAGAAGATCGGTAAATTGTGAGTCCGATCTCATTCAGCTTGTCGTGCCCGAGTGGTCTGTTGTCGGGCAATCTTGCCCAGTCGTTGGCGGGAGGGTTTGAGATTGCCGCCAAGATCGGGCCAGGGGAGCCAGTGGTCGGGCACCATAAAGCCGGGCAGGGTGCTACGGATCCAGGCTGCCAGTTCGGAGTCGGGAACCGGCTCGCCGTGCCAGCCGATAAAGGCGGCGGGGCGTTGCCCCCACTCGTCGCTCGGCACCGGCACCACCAGCGCCTGGGCGACAGAGGGATGATCTACCAGTCGCTGCTCGATGGTTTCGGGTTGGATGTTTTCGCCACCCGAGATAAAGAGGTTATCGAGACGCCCCTCCACCAGCACTTCCCCTGCCGCAGTGAATCTCCCCTTGTCGCGGGTATGAAACCAGCCCTCGTTATCTAGGGGCAGTTCCAGCTCGCCTGCCCGGTAGTAACCGGCAAACAGGGTGGCGCCGCGCACGCAGATCTCCTGCTCCCGGATGCACACTTCCCGTCCCGGTAGCGGTTTGCCAACTACGCCTGTATCGCCGGGTATAGCGGTGCAGACCTGACTGCCCATCTCGGAGAGACCATAACTCACCTTGGGTTCGAGCCCCATGGCGCAGAGGCGGCTCACCAGCGGTTGCGGGATGGCGGCACCGCCGAGCAGCAACTCACGCAGGCGGGTACGGGCGGGATCAAAACCCTCTGCCAGCAGGCGCCAGAGCTGGGTTGGCACCAACGAGAGGTGAGTGATGGGCTGGCACTCCAGCCGCTCCTTGAGGGAGCGTTCACGTTGATCCAGCACCAGCGTGGCGCCCGCCAGAAAGACCCGAAACAGGATGGCGTAGCCGCCCACATGGAACAGCGGCAGGGAGAGCAGCCAGCCACAGGCCTCATCGAGGGGAATGAGGGTGGCAGAGCCGCGCGCCGAGGCCAGGTGGTTGCAGAGCCGGTGCACCACCGCTTTCGGCGTGCCGCTGGAGCCGGAGGTGAGGATCATGTTATTGAGCTGGGTCGATGCCAGCGGCCACGCTTCCTCGCTTGCCGGCAGTTCGTGCGTGAAGTCGAGGCACAAGGGTTGCCAGTTGCCTGCCGGGATCTCCCCTGCCGACCAGAAGGCATCGGCATCGAGTTGTACCGCCAGCTCGCGCTGCTTTTCGAGAGGAAAGGCGGGATTGAGCGGGCAGAACACCACGCCGCTGCGCACGCAGGCCCACGCCAGCAGCACATCTTCCAGCGCACCGCGCACCACCGCTGTCAGATGATCGCCACGACGCACTCCGGCTTGTTCCAGCTGTTGGCACAGGCTGTTGAGGCGGGCATCGAGTTGGCGGTAACTGAGAGGCGAGGCGGTGTGGATGGCAATGCGGTTCGGGGCTGAGATTGCCCGGTGGCGTACCGGGCAAGGTGTCTGTTCGGGTGAACGGGAGGGGTCAATCACGGTAATACAGTTGCTCCAGTCGACTCAGATCCGGTTTGCCATCTTCCCCCAGCAGGTTGCCCGCCATCCAGCGGCGGGTATCCAGCCCCGGCGCCTGTTCCGGTGCCCACTCGCCAGCCAGATGAAAGAGCTGGTTCAGGCCCAGATCCGATTCGAAGCAGGAGGAGATGATCACCTTGAGCCGCAGTTCGCGGGCGCGGGCGATCAGCGCTTCGCAGTTGGCGAGTGAACCGAGCAGGGTAGGCTTGAGCACCAGCGCGCGCAGTTGCGGGATCGGCTCCCACGGCTTGCCTTGTGCCAGCAGTTCGTCCAGCGCCACCGGCATGCCGGTGCGGTTGGCGACAAAGGCGATGTCGGCAAAGTCGGCGCAGGGGTCTTCCAGATACTCGATACGATTCGGGTCGAGGTGGCCGCAGAAGGTCCACGCCTCCTCGCGAGTCCAGCCCTGGTTGGCGTCCAGCACCAGCTTGAGGGAGGGAAGGCGGTCGCACAGCAGGCGGATCAGCGCCAGCTCGTCACGCATCGGGTAGCGTGCCACCTTCAGCTTGGCTTTGCCGGGCGTGCGGTGCAGCCACTCTTTCCAGTTGCGCAGCAGCTCCTGGGGGGAGCCTTGAATGAGGGGATAGGGCTCCGGCAGCGGGTTGCTCTGTTCGGGCCATGTCCGGCGCGCGCAGTCGAGGCCAAATTGCACCGACGGCAGCACGGGGTTCGGGGTATCGCCGGCGGCCAGGGCCGCCAGCGTGGCGAGGGCTTCTGCCTCTGCCTGTTGCAGGCTCTCTTTCGAGAAGCCGGGCAGGGGGGCGATTTCCCCCCAGCCGTCGTTGATGCGCACCAACAGCCCCTCTCGCGCCACCTCCACCTTGCCGTGAAAGGTCAGTGGCTGGGTAAAAGGCAGTTGATAGCGATACAGGGCGAGTGTCATCAGGGGTTCCGCTTGTATTTGGAGAAGTCGGGGCGACGCTTTTCGTTGAAGGCGTTGCGGCCTTCCTGACCCTCTTCGGTCATGTAGAACAGCATGGTGGCATTGCCCGCCAGCTCCTGCAAGCCCGCCTGACCATCACAGTCAGCGTTGAGGGCGGCTTTCAGGCAGCGCAGCGCCATCGGGCTGTTTTGCAGCATTTCGCGGCACCAACGCACGGTTTCACGCTCCAGATCCGCCAGCGGCACGACGGTGTTGACCAGACCCATATCGAGGGCTTGCTGGGCATCGTACATGCGGCAGAGGAACCAGATTTCGCGGGCTTTCTTCTGGCCGACGATGCGGGCCATGTAGGAAGCACCCCAACCGCCGTCGAAGGAGCCCACTTTCGGGCCGGTCTGGCCAAACTGGGCGTTGTCGGCGGCGATGGTCAGGTCACACATCATGTGCAGCACGTGGCCGCCACCGACTGCGTAACCGGCCACCATGGCAACCACAGGTTTCGGGCAGGTGCGGATGTCGCGCTGGAAGTCGAGCACGTTGAGGTGGTGAGTCCCCTCGTCATCCCGGTATCCACCGTAGTCGCCACGGATCTTCTGGTCGCCGCCAGCGCAGAAGGCTTTCTCGCCAAAACCGGTCAGGATGATGGTGCCGATCTGATCGTCATAACGGGCATCGGCCAGCGCCTGCAGCATCTCTTTGACGGTGCGGGGGCGGAAGGCGTTGCGCACCTGGGGACGGTTGATGGTGATCTTGGCAATGCCATCGTTGGACTTGTGATAGAGGATGTCCTCGTAACCGGCGGAGCAATCTTGCCATTCAACAGGTGCATACAGTTCAGCTTCCGTCATTGCTTCAATCATGACTCGTCTCTTCTTGTTGGTTGACCCACTCCGCGAGGAGTCGGGCAAAGTTATCAGGCTGATGGGCGTGCAGATTATGGCCGCCATCAAGCACCAAGTGGTTGATTCTGCGATCCTGGTTCGCCAGCTGGCAAGCCAGCTGATGGAATTTGTGATCCCGCTTGCCACTCACATAAGTAACCGGCAGCTGGCTCGCCATGAGCCAGGGGGCGAGATCCGGCTGCTTGCCTAGCGAGGTGGCGCGCAGCATGGTGGCGATGCCCTGACCGTCGTTGCCAAGGCGGCGGGCGATCTGGCTGGCCCGGGCCGCATCGTCAAGATCGGCAAATACCCCCTGCCGATACCAATCTTCCAGCACATCAGCCAGGGGCTCGCGCTCGAAGCGCTCTGCCCAGCTCTCATCGTGGGCGATGCGGGCGGCCCGCTCACCGGCTGGCAGCCCCGGGTGGCAGTTCTCCAGCAGCAGCCCCCGTAGCCCGGCGGGCTCGCGGCTGGCGTGATAGAGGGCCAGTCGCCCACCCAGCGAGTAACCCGCCAGCAGATAGCGTTCAATGTTGCGGCTGCCCAGCTCGGTGACCAGCCACTGGTGGCTCTGCTCAAAGTCGCTGACGTTGAGAGCGCTATGCTGACCGTGACCCGGCAGATCGAGGGCGATGCAGCGGATGGCGGGCAGCCGGTCGATCACCGGTTGCCAGTCGCCGCTATCCCCCAGCAGGCCGTGCAGTAGCACCAGCGGCACATTGGCATCTTTATTTGCCACGGATGGCGGCCCCCAGCGCCTTGAGATCATCGGCCACCTGCTCGCTCGGTACCCGGATCTCGATCAAGGTAACGCCATGTTGGAGGGCGGCGCGGTAATCGCGTTCGAACTCGGGCAGGGTGGTCGGCGCCCGATAGGCGAGGCCAAACATGGCGGCAGCATGTTCAAAGCTGAGGCCGTGGGGCAGCCGGTAGTAGCTCTCCAGCAGCTCCCCTTCGGTGGGCACCGGCAACATACGAAAGATGCTGCCGCCATCGTTGTTGAGCAGGATCACCACCAGCGGTCGACTCGCCTTGCTGAGCAGCGCGAGGCTATTGAGATCGTGCAGGGCGCTGAGATCCCCAAGCAGCAGGGTGGTGGGCTCATCACTGTCCTGCTCGATTGATTGGGCAAACCCGTAGGCGGTTGCGATCAGACCATCGATGCCGGAGGCGCCGCGGTTGGTCATCACCCGGCTCGGCCCCTTGCCCGTTTCGCCGAGCATATCCATCAGTCGTGCCGGCATGCTGTTGCCGACAAACAGTTGGCCTTCGATCAGGCGGTTGAGGCGATGGCAGACCCCAAGCTCGGAGAAGTGCTCGCAGGTAGCGGCGATCTGCTGGCTGGCGTTGTGTTGCAGCTCGGCCAATGTGTGCCAAGGGGCTTGTGTGGTGACCAGATGGGCCGCGGCAAAGGCGCTGGCACTGCAGAGCAGCCGGTTGCGCAGCCGGTAGTCGGGATCGAGCCGCGCCGGTTGCGGATCCACCAGCCAGTAATCCTGCCATGAATGGTGTTTGATGAACTGGCCGAGCCGCTTGGAGACAAGCCGCGCGCCAAATTGCAGTAGTACCTCGGCGCGGCCCAGCTCGGCGACGAATTCAGGATCGTTGAGCGCCATATCCATATGGATGAGGTTGCGACTATCGAAGCGGATCTGGCTCTGCAGGTCCGCCAGCAGCGGCCAGCCGAGTTGCTCCGCGAGCGCGGCGGCGGTCTGTGCCTGCTGCGGGTCGGTAATGCGACCAGCCACAACAATGCCGCGCTGTTGCCGAAAGCTTTCCCACTCCGCCTG
>NZ_JBFODV010000087.1:0-37184 GCF_040908495.1 Aeromonas sp. R1-1
GATCGTCATACATGTAGACCACCGGCTTGTCGAAGGTGGCCTGCTCGAGGATTTGATAATACTCGGCGTAGGTCGACTCCAGCCGCTCGGTGCGCTTGCCGTTGATATCAAAACGGGTGGTCACCAGATCTTTGGCGACAAAATCCGGCTGATAGTTTTCGATTTTGACAGCGCTCTCCGGCACCAGCTCAACCTTGCCCAGCTGCCAGGCAACCAGCGCGACCAGAAACAGCAGGGCAAACAACAGGGTCTGTCTGCTCATACCGAGGCCTCGGGCTGATAATCGTCGTGGCCCTGCGCCTGCAAAATGAGGTCACACACCTCGCGCACCGCGCCCATGCCACCGCCAAGCCGGGTCACCATATCGGCACGACTCAGCACCAGCGGATGGGCATCGGCCACGGCAATGCCGAGGCCACAGGCCTCCATCACCGGCAGATCGATGGTGTCATCGCCCATATAGGCAGCCTGTTCCGGGGTCAGCCCCAGCTTGGCCAGCAGCGCTTCGAAGTGAGGCAGCTTTTTATCAGCCCCCTGCACCACATGAGCCACCCCCAGGCTTTTCATCCGATCACTGACGATTCGGGAGTTGCGCCCGGTGATGATGGCGATCTCGATCCCGGCATTGAGCAACGCTCGCATGCCCGCACCATCGCGGGTGCAGAAGGTTTTCAGCTCTTCGCCGTTGTTTCCCATGTAGATGAGGCCGTTGGAGAGCACCCCGTCCACATCGCACACCAGCAGGCGGATTTGCGCCGCCTTCTCAAACTGGCTGCGCGTCACCGGACCATAGAGGGTCGGTACGTTTTGCATCAAATTACTCCGGCTTTCAGCAGGTCGTGCATGTTGAAGGCGCCGAGCGGGCGTTTCTCTTCATCCACGACCAGTAATCCGTTGATTTTTCTCGTTTCCATCAGCTTGACGGCTTCCGCAGCCATCATCTCTGGACCTACGGTAACACAGTTGGCCGTCATCACACGGCTGATGGGGGTGTGATGGATATCGATCTGCTGGTCAAGAATGCGGCGCAGGTCGCCATCGGTAAAGAGCCCGGCCAGCAGGCCATTGCCATCGACCACCGCCGTCATACCGAGCCCCTTGCGGCTCACTTCCAGCAGCGCCTGGCTGATGGTGGCATCTATCCCCACCCGGGGCAACAGATCGCCACTGTGCATCAGGTCGCCAACCCGCAGCAACAGACGCTTGCCGAGCGACCCGCCCGGGTGAGAGAGGGCGAAGTCATCGGCGGTAAAACCGCGCGCTTCCAGCAGGGCGACCGCCAGGGCATCGCCCATGACTAAGGTTGCCGTGGTGCTGGAAGTGGGTGCCAGACCCAGCGGGCAGGCCTCTTTCTCCACCTTGATGCACAGGTGCACGTTGGCCTCTTTGGCCATGGTGGAGGCCGGATTACCGGTCATGCAGATGAGCGGAATGCCGCGGCGCTTTAGTACCGGCAGCAGGGCCAGGATTTCGTCGCTCTCGCCGGAGTTGGAGATAGCGATGATAAGGTCGCCACTGGAGATCATCCCTAGATCGCCGTGACTCGCTTCTCCCGGGTGAAGGAAGAAGGCCGGGGTGCCGGTGCTGGCGAGGGTGGCGGCGATCTTGCTGCCGATATGGCCCGATTTGCCCATGCCGGTGACCACTATCTTGCCACCGCAGCGCAGCACCATTTCGCACGCCTTGTCGAAGGCGTCATTCAGATACTGATAGAGTCCATCAATGGCTTGCTTTTCTGTGTCCAGCACCGCGCGGGCACTGCGACGAAAATCGAACAGTTCAGACACTTTCTCAGGCTTTACAGACATAAAGACACAGCTCCGGGCCGAAATTAGCTGCGGGATTATAAAAAAGTCTGCCCGGATAAGCGAATCGGATGGCAAGTCCCGCTCTCAATGACGCACTTTGTTACAGAAAACTGTCGTGCAAATGGGCTTGCAGCCTGTTCAATAGTTGTTCCTTGCTGTTGCTTAGACCTAGACTACCCCATAAAATTCGCACCTCATTTACACCGGATGGACAATTGTTTGAACAATGACCTGATCACCATCTCCGATCTGACTTTCAGTCACGGAGATCGGCTGTTGTATGACGGGATCAACCTGACCATTCCTCGTGGCAAGGTGACCGCCGTCATGGGCCCGAGCGGCATCGGTAAAACCACCCTGCTGCGGCTGATCGGTGGCCAGCTCAAGCCGGAGTCCGGTCACATTCTGTTTGACGGGGAAGATATCCCCACCCTCTCCCGCTCGCGCCTCTATGAAGTGCGCAAGCGGATGAGCATGCTGTTCCAGAGCGGCGCCCTGTTTACCGGTATGACGGTCTACGACAACGTGGCCTTCCCGCTGCGGGAGCACTCCGGCCTGCCGGAGGAGCTGATCCACACCATCGTCATGATGAAACTGCAGGCGGTGGGCTTGCGCGGCGCAGCAAAACTGATGCCCTCCGAGCTCTCCGGCGGCATGGCGCGCCGGGCGGCGCTGGCACGGGCCATCGCCCTTGACCCCGACCTCATCATGTATGACGAACCGTTCGTCGGGCAGGACCCCATCACCATGGCGGTGCTGGTCAAGCTGATCAAGGAGCTGAATGATGCCCTCGGTATCACCTCCGTCATCGTCACCCACGATGTGAAAGAGGTGCTGAGCATCGCCGATTACGCCTACATCATTGCCAATCGCAAGGTGGTGGCGCACGGCACGCCGGACCAACTGCGCGAGGAGCACAATCCCGAAGTCGAGCAGTTCCTCAAAGGATTGCCCGATGGTCCTGTTCCGTTTCATTTTCCGGCAGGCGATCTGCTACAGGATCTCTGATGTTGATAAGTCAAATAAGCAAGCTGGGGCGGGTCGGAGTGCGGTTTATCAGCTCCGTCGGTCGCGCCACCATCATGTTGTTCCATGCGCTGGCGGGCAAACCCGAACCGCGCAAGCACTTCCCGCTGCTTGTCCAGCAGTTGTATGTGGTGGGCGTACAGTCGGTAGCCATCATTCTGGTCTCCGGCCTGTTCATCGGCATGGTGCTCTCGCTGCAGGGTTACAACGTATTGAAGGATTTCGGCGCCGAGCAGAGTCTGGGGCCGCTGGTCTCCCTCTCCCTGCTGCGGGAGCTGGGTCCTGTGGTCACGGCGCTGCTGTTTGCCGGCCGTGCCGGTTCGGCCCTGACCGCTGAAATTGGCCTGATGAAGGCCACCGAGCAGCTTTCAAGCCTCGAGATGATGGCGGTCGACCCGCTGCGCCGGGTGGTCGCCCCCCGCTTCTGGGCTGGCGTTATCAGCATGCCGCTGCTGGCCTTTATGTTCAGCCTGATCGGCATCTTCGGCGGCAAGCTGGTCGGCGTGGACTGGCTCGGCGTGGACGAAGGGGGCTTCTGGTCTGCCATGCAGGCCTCTGTCGACTGGCATGAAGACATCATGCAGGGCGCCATCAAGAGCCTGATTTTTGCCCTGGTGGTCACCTGGATTGCGCTCTTTAACGGCTATGATGCCAAGCCGACCTCGGCCGGGATCAGTCAGGCCACGACCCGTACCGTGGTCCACTCATCCCTCGCCGTGCTCGGCCTGGATTTTATACTCACTGCAGTCATGTTTGGATAAGGTAAAGATGAAGTTCAGCAAAGTAGAATTCCTGGTCGGCACCTTCATGCTGGCTGGCATCGGTGCCATTCTGGCACTGGCCCTGCAAGTGGCCGGTTTGAGCTTCAAACCGGAAGGAGAAACCTATACCCTGCGCGCGCATTTCGATAATATCGGCGGCCTGAAAGTCCGTTCGCCGGTCAAGGTCGGCGGCGTGGTGGTCGGTCGGGTCAGCGATATCGTACTGGACCCGAAAACCCAGGTGCCTGAAGTGACCCTGATGATGCAAAAGAGCGCTGGCGAGTTCGCCGATACCAGCACCCTCTCCATCCTCACCTCCGGTCTGCTCGGCGAGCAGTACATCGGTCTGGCCCCCGGTTTCAGCGATGAGGAGATGGGCACCGAGATGCTCAAGGATGGCGACCTGATTGAAGACACCAAATCCGCCATCGTGCTGGAAGATCTGATTGGCAAGTTCCTCTACAGCCAATCCTCCGACAGCAAATCAGACAGCAAGAAGGAGTAACCATGTTCAAGAAAATCGCCCTGCTGCTGGGTCTGATGACCAGCATGCTCTTTTCCCTGTCTGCCCAGGCCGCAGTCGATGCCACCGACCCTAACGCGCTGGTTGATCAGGCTGCCAAGCAGACCTTTGCCCGCCTGAAGGCCGATCAGGCCCAGGTGAAGAGCAATCCGGATCACCTGCGGGTGATCATCCGCGAAGAGCTGCTGCCCTATGTGGACAACCGCTTCGCCGCCTACAAGGTGCTTGGCAACCAGATTAAAGAGACCACCGAAGCGCAGCGCAATGCCTTCGTCGAGGTGTTCACCGAGTACATGGTGAGCTCCTACGCCGATGCGTTGGCCCATTTTGACAAGCAGACCGTCAAGGTCGAGCCGGGCAAAGCCCCCAGCGGTAACATCACCGCCGTCAACGTCAGCGTGAAAGAGGCCGGCAAGCCGGACATCTTCCTCGAGTTCAAGCTGCGCAAGAATAACAAGACCGGTGAATGGAAAGCCTTTGACATGGTGGCAGAGGGGATCAGCCTGCTCTCCGCCAAACAGAGCGAGCTGGGCGGCCTCATTCGCCAGAATGGCATCGATGCGGTGATCGCCCAGTTGCGCGAACACAACGCAAAGCCGCTGGTACTCAAACCATGACCCTCAGCGGTGAGCTGCAGGCGCCACAGGTCAATGACCTGTGGCAACGCCGCGCCGAATGGTGGCAGGACGACCAGCTCGAGCTCAGCGGCGTCGCCACCCTCGACTCTGCCGGACTGGCCCTGCTGGTCAAATGGGCCAAAGCCGTATTAGCGCGAGGCGCCACACCGCTACTGGTGGGCGCCTCCAGTGATTTCTATACCCTGGCCAACCTCTACGGGGTGGCCGGGCTGTTTCAGTCAACCCCGCTCACAACTGAGGACGCATAATGCAAGTCTCTGAAATTGAAGCGATACTCCTTGAGGCTCTGCCATTGTCCGAAGTCCATGTCAAAGGGGACGGTAGTCACTACCAAGTGATCGCCGTCGGTGACATGTTTGACGGCATGAGCCGGGTCAAGAAGCAGCAGGCCATCTATGCCCCGCTGATGGACAAGATCGCCAGCAACGCCATCCATGCCCTCTCCATCAAGGCGTTCACCGACGCCGAGTGGAAACGCGAACGTAAATTCCTATTGCCCTCCTGATTTGGTAACGAAGTAAAAATGGACAAATTCAAAATCGATGGTCGTTGTACTCTCAACGGCGAAGTGACCATCTCTGGCGCCAAAAACGCAGCCCTGCCGATCCTGTTCGCGACCCTGCTGTGTGATGAAGAGGTGCACCTCTCCAACGTGCCGCGCCTGAAAGATGTGGGCACCACTATCAAGCTGCTGGAGATGCTGGGCGCGACCACCAAGGTCAACGGCAACGTCACCGTACTGACCGGTGCGGTGAACAACCACGTCGCCCCCTACGAGCTGGTGAAGACCATGCGCGCTTCCATTCTGGCGCTGGGCCCGCTGGCTGCCCGTTTCGGTGCTGCTGACGTCTCCCTACCGGGCGGCTGCGCCATCGGCGCCCGTCCGGTCAACCTGCACGTCCACGGTCTGGAGCTGATGGGCGCCAAGATCACCATCGAGGATGGCTACATCAAGGCCCGCGTTGACGGTCGCCTGAAGGGTGCCCATATCCTGATGGACATGGTCTCCGTCACCGGTACCGAAAACCTGATGATGGCCGCCACCCTGGCTGAAGGCCGTACCGTGATCGAAAACGCCGCGCGCGAGCCGGAAGTGGTCGATCTGGCCCACTTCCTCAACGCGCTGGGCGCCAAGATCCAGGGTGCAGGCACCGACACCCTGATCATCGACGGCGTCGAGCGTCTGCACGGCGGCAGCTACAGCGTCCAGCCTGACCGTATCGAAACCGGTACCTTCCTGGTGGGCGCAGCGGTTACCGGCGGCAAGATCACCTGCCGTAACACCGACCCTACCCTGCTGGAAGCGGTACTGGTCAAGCTGGAAGAGGCTGGCGCCCTGATTGAGAAGGGTGAAGACTGGATCACCCTCGACATGACTGGCCGCACCCTCAAGCCGGTCACCATCAAGACTGCCCCCTACCCGGCCTTCCCGACCGACATGCAGGCACAGTTCACTGTGCTGAACGCCGTCGCCAAAGGCACCGGCATGGTCACCGAGACCATCTTCGAGAACCGCTTCATGCACGTTCCCGAACTGGTACGGATGGGTGCAGACATCGAACTGCAGGGCAATGTGGCCATCTGCCGTGACACCGAGCAACTCAAGGGTGCCCAGGTGATGGCGACCGATCTGCGCGCCTCCGCCAGTCTGGTGCTGGCCGGCTTCGTGGCCGAAGGCTCCACCATCGTCGACCGTATCTATCACATCGACCGTGGCTACGAAGACATCGAGCAGAAGCTGCAGGGTCTGGGTGGCCGCATTGAGCGCATCAAGGGCTGATCGCCCCCTGATCGCAGGCCGATAAAAAGGCCCCCTCGCGTTGGCGAGGGGGCCTTTTTCATGGTTTCGGTTCTGTTGAAACCGGGATCAGTGGCCCGCCAGCTTCATATTCTCTACCAGCACCGAGCCAGTCTTGAGACTGGATCGCTCATCCTCGTCACGACCTACCGCCACGATATGGCTGAACATCTCGGCCAGATTGCCGGCGATGGTGATCTCCTCGACCGGATAGGCTATCTCGCCATTCTCGACCCAGAAACCGGCAGCGCCACGGGAGTAGTCGCCATTGACGATGTTGACCCCCTGCCCCATCAGCTCGGTCACCAGCAGGCCGGTGCCCATCTCTTTGAG
Source organism: Aeromonas sp. R1-1 (assembly GCF_040908495.1). NCBI lineage: Bacteria > Pseudomonadati > Pseudomonadota > Gammaproteobacteria > Aeromonadales > Aeromonadaceae > Aeromonas > Aeromonas sp. R1-1. The sequence continues at coordinate 6,888 of NZ_JBFODV010000087.1, forward strand.
CATGCCCTGAAAATCCTGGCCGGTATTGGAGACCTGCCAGTTGTGGATGCCACCGGCATGACCCGTGGTGGTCAGCCCCAGCTTGCGCGCAGAGTAGGAGGTAAGCAGCCAGCTCATCAGCTCGCCATTGCGCACTATGTCCATATCTCGCGTGCGCACCCCTTCCCCATCGAACGGGGTACTGGCGAGCCCGCCCAGCAGGTGGGGGAACTCCTGAATGGTGAGCCACTCGGGCAGGATCTGCTTGCCCAATTTGTCGAGCAGGAAGCTCGACTTGCGATAGAGGTTGCCGCCGCTGATGGCCATCACCAAGTGGCCCCACAGGCCAGAGGCAGTGTCTGGGTGGAACAGCACAGGCGCATGACGGGTAGAGATCTTGCGGGCGCCGAGGCGGGAGACAGTACGCTCAACGGCTTCGTCGGCAATGCGCTGCGTGCTCCAGAGCCCGTCGAGGGTACGGCTGGAGGAGTAGCCGTAATCACGCTGCATGTCGCCATCCTGCTCGCCGATCAGCACGCAGCTCAGAGAGTTGCGCGATGCCGCATAACCTTTGACGAAGCCGTGGCTGTTACCATAGACCTTGATGCCAAGATGGCTGGAGAAACCGGCACCGTCGGAGTGCTTGATACGGATATCGCGACCCAGAGCGAGTCGTTCGCACTCGATGGCCAGATCGATGCCGCGCTGGGGATCCAGCTCGATTTGGTGACACAGTTGCAGGTCGGGGGCATCCCAGGCCAGCAGCTCGGCGTCCGCCAGACCGGCGCAATCATCCGCCGAGGTGTGGCGGGCAATCTCGATGGCCGCTTCAACGGCGGCACGAATGGCGGGTTTGCTCAGATCGGTGGTCGAGGAAGATCCCTTGCAACCATCGCGATAGACGGCGATGCCGAGGGCGCCATCCTTATTGAATTCAATGCTTTCTAGTTCACAACCCCGGGTGTTCACCGACAACCCGGTCTGCTTGCTGATGGAGACTTCGGCCAGCGAGGCGCCCAGTCCTTTGGCTATCTCCAGGGCTTCGGCAACCACGGCCTCGAGATGGGCTTGATCCTGGCGGATTTGGTCTTGCTGATCCATAACTCACATCTGTATGAAAGAAGGAAAGGGGGGTAAGCATATCAGACCCCTGCGCCCAGCGGGAGAAGCTGGTAACATATCCGCCAAACGTGAATGACAGGAATCAAGAGACCGATGAGTCAATATCAAGACGACAACGAGTTCGAAGACTGGGGCCCCAGCAAGAGCCAGCTCAAGCGCGATGCCGAAGCATTGCAGAAAATGGGGGAAGAGATCGTCTCCCTCAGCCACAGCGAGCTGGAAAAAATCCCGTTGGATGAAGAGCTTGCAGAAGCTGTCGAGCTGGGTCGCAAACTCAAGCCGAAGAAGGATGAGTCCTTCCGTCGCCATCTGCAGTTCATCGGCCGCCTGATGCGCAGCCGCGATATCGAGCCGATTGCCGAAGCGCTCTCCATCATCAAGAACCGTCACTCCACCGTGAATGCGCGCCTGCATCGCCTGGAGCAGTGGCGCGAGCGCCTGATCACCGAAGGTGACAGCGCCCTCAACGAGCTGATGTCCCAGTTCCACGAACTGGATCGCCAGAAGCTGCGCCAGCTGATCCGCTCCGCCAACAAGGAGCGGGAGCTGAACAAGCCGCCGGTCGCCTACCGCGAGATGTACCAGTATCTGCGCGGCGAGATCGAAGACCTGCTGTGATCCCCGAAACACGCCTCCCCTCGCGGAGGCGTGTTTCTATTGATGTCTTTTCCTCTCCACATCCCCCCGCCATCCCTGCGCGTTTAATATATCCACCATTTTGCTACCCCAGCCATAACGGCTCATCTCAACAGCCCCGTTAAATCGCCGCTTCAGAGCAGACCAAAACAGACACGTTAACAATTTGGTATCATTTTGTTTGACATATTGAACGGCCTTGGCAGACTGAAGAGAGGATCCATGCCGTCGCTGCCCAGGCTGACCAACGATTCTGTCACCCGGCCCGACGCGGGATCCCATGACCATGCCTTGAGGCATGCCCTTGCCCTGCCGGTTTGCAAGGGCCTGCCCAAGGCGCAGGATGAGACTTCAACGCCAAGGATAATCAAGGTGCCCTATGCCAAATCCCCAGCCTCCCGCTCCCCGTAAACCTGTCGTGCTGATGACCATGGGGGCCCAGCCCCGCAACGGCCACGCCTATCAGGTGATGACCCACAAATACATCATGCCGCTGGTGGAGATAAGCGGCTGCGTCCCGCTGCTGGTACCCACCTGCTGCGGCACCACCGATCTGGAGCAGTATCTGGATCTCGCCGATGGGGTCTATCTGAGCGGCGCTGGCTCCAATATCGATCCGGCCCTCTACGGTCAGGAGAACCTCACGCCGGAAAAACAGCAAGACAGGGATCGCGACCTGTTCGATCTGCCCCTCATCAAGGGGGCGCTCGCCCGTGGCTTGCCGATCCTCGGGATCTGCCGCGGCATGCAGGAGATCAACGTGGCGCTGGGGGGAGACATCCATCAGAAGGTCTATAACGAGCCGGGTTATGACGATCACCGGGAGGATGCCGACGATCCGGTCGATGAGCAGTATGGGCCGAGCCATCAGATAAAACTGCTGCCCGGCAGCTGGTTTGCCGAACTGATGGGGGAAGAACAGATTCCGGTCAACTCCCTGCATGGACAGGGCATCAACCGGTTGGGGAAGGGTCTGGAGCCGTTGGCCCACGCCGAAGATGGGCTGATCGAGGCACTTCATGCTCCCGCACTGTCACCCTTTTTGCTGGCAGTGCAGTGGCATCCGGAGTGGAAAGCCAATGAAAACCCCCACTCCATCAAGATCTTTCAAGCCTTTGGCGATGCCTGCCGCCAACGCAGTGCATTGATGGCAGCGAGTTAATCCCTCATCGATTCAGTCGCCAAACCCGCGCGCCTTGAGCTTGGGCAGTCCGCCCCGCTCGGGGCGCAGGGTGCGGCAGATATCCATCCCCTTGAGCCCGCGCTGGATATGGTCAGGCGAATGACCAAACACCATGCCGTTGCTGCGGTAGAGGTTGTTGTCATCCAGCTCGAACTTCTCGCCGCCAATCAGCAACTGCTCGCGGCCATTGACCGTGTCACCCCGCTTGATGGGCACCTTCATGTCGCTCAGCACCTCGCCGGTGGCACACCCCTCGCGCCAGCGTGCCTCGCTGGAGAAGGGGGTAATGGCTATTTCACGCCAGGAGCCATCCCGGAATTCGACCCGATATTTCTCGGCCAGCAGGTCGCAGCCAGCCAATGGCAACAGGGCCATCAAACAGATGATTTTCTTTGAAAATTTCACTCAATCGCACTCCTTTGCCCGGTTCTGCACAGGATAAATAAATTGCCGCCCCAACGCACCATTTCCCCGCGCCGTAGCAGCTATGCTGGAAATAAAACCACAATAAGGTGCTGCTATGGCTGGCGAAAACCTCACCGCGCTACCGACGCTGATCTGGATTGGCGAACACCCGTTCTGGACCTTGCTCACCCTCTCCCTGATGCTGATCCACTTCTGGCGCCGTCCGGGACAGCGACGGGAGCTGCTCTCCGAGCTCAGTTTCGTGATGATTAGCGCGGTGGTGATCCTGCTGATCCAGCTGGAAGGGGGCTGGTTCAAACTGCCGCTGCCCCATCAATTGCTGATCGAGATCTCCACCCTGCTGGCTGGCCTGATACTGGTCAAGATATGGGGGATCCTGCTGTTCGAGTTTCTGCTCCCCCTCTGCCATGTGCGGATCCCGCGGATCATCGCCGATATCGTCATCACCATCGGCTATATCGGCTGGGGTCTGTTTCGCCTCTACGCCTCCGGCATGGCGCTCGGGGAGATAGTCACCACCTCCGCGGTAATCACAGCGGTCATCGCCTTCGCCATGCAGGACACCCTTGGCAACCTGCTGGCCGGGGTCTCCATTCAGCTCGACAACTCCATCGCCATCGGTGACTGGCTGCAAGTGGATACCACCCAGGGCCGAGTGGTGGAGATCAACTGGCGTGCCACCACCATCGAGACCCGCAACTGGGAGACAGTCGTCATCCCCAACAGCCACCTGCTCAAACAGCGCTTCACCGTGCTCGGGCGCCGCCGTGGCGAACCCTTGCAGTGGCGGCGCTGGGTCTGGTTCGATCTGACCCTGGATACCCTGCCGACCCAGATCATCGCACTGATCGAGAAATCTCTGCGGGAGACCAAGCTCCCCTGCGTCGCCAAGCATCCGCAACCGGACTGCCTGTTGATGAATGTCGAAGGAGGGATTGCCCGCTATGCAGTGCGCTACTGGCTCACTGACCTGGCTCGCGACGATCCGACCGACTCCATGGTGCGCAGCCTGATCGATGCCGCCCTGCGCCGCAACGATCGCCGCCTCACCCCGCCGATCTTCAACGTCTTTATGGCCAAGGAGAAGCAGCATCTGGATGCCCGCCACAAGCGCCACACCGCCGAACGAACCGATACCCTGCGCAAGCTGCCGCTGTTTGCCATGTTGCAGGAGAACGAGCTGCTTCAGCTGGCCGATCAGGTGAAGTTCGCCCCCTTCGTCAGCGGCGACATCATGCTGGAGCAGGGGGATGTTTCCAGCTGGCTGTTCGTGCTGGTCAAAGGGGAGGCCGAGATGGTGGTCAATGTCGAAGGGCGAGAGCTGAAGCTTGGTACGCTCAACGCGGGAGACTTTTTTGGTGAACTGAGCCTGCTCACCGGCGAGCCCAGCTCCTTCACGGTACGGGCGGTGGCCACCGTCGAAACCTATCGCATCAATCAGGCAATGTTTCAGGAGCTGGTGATGCAGCGTGAGGCGCTGGTCGAGCCCCTCTACCGGGTGCTGAGCGACCGCCAGCAGGAGCAACGGGCGCTGCTGGAGCGGGAGGCGGAAGCCATGAAACAGCCACCACAACAGCTTGATCTGCTTGATAAGCTGATGAAGCTGTTCGGCGGAAGATGACGTAGCATGGCATCGTATTGAGGACGTGAAGAGAAAACCGCAGCCATGTTACTGACCACCCTGGCCCTTGCCGCCAGCCTGCAATTTGATTGTCCCGCCACCATAGAGACTCGCCAGCAGCTGCTGACCCCGCAGCAGGGCTGGCAGGCGTTCACCCGCAATGACGATGGCAAACCGGACGAAACCCTCAGCCACCGGCTCGATAATCTGGCCCTGTTCGACGGAGATCCTGCCGAGCTGGCCCAACTCAAACCGGATAATGGCGACAGCGACGAGATCCACTACTGGAGCCAGCTCGATAGCAGCCTGCGCCCGCTCTATCTGGTCTGCCGCTATCAGAACAGCGCCATCACCCTGCAGCAGGCGCTGCCCGTCGGCATCAGTTACTGCCGCGTCAACCAGCGCGACCGCTACACCCTGCTCGGGTTGGTTTGTCGCAAATAGCGGGCGTAACCCCTTGCCATACATCGCTATTCGCTGACAGCCATTACCGCCTGAGCCGGGCCACCCGCCAGCGCCATCAGAGCAGCAGTTCGGCCAGCTCCTCCAATGCCATCAGCTCCACGTCCGGCAACAGTTGCAGCTGTTGCCACGGTTGTTGCCGCTCGTTGAGCCAGGCGGCGCGAAAGCCGTGCAAGCGGGCACCCAGCACATCGGTCTCGGGATGATCCCCCACATGGAGGATCCGCTCTGCTGGCAGCTTGAGGGCGCTGCGGGTCTGCTCAAACATATCCGGCGCCGGTTTCATTCTGGCGCCCGCCCCCGCCTTGCAGACCAGCGTGAAGTAGCAATTCAGCCCTGCCTGCGCCAGATCCAGATTGCCGTTGGTGATGACCACCAGCGGATAGCGTTCGGCCAGTCTGGCCAGCAGCTGATGAGTGGACTCGCTCACCTCGATCTTCGAGCGCTCTGCCAGAAACGCGGCAAAGACCTGCTCCGCCTCGCGGCTGGCCTGCTGGTCGGCCATCCCCCCCTCGACCATGGCGGTACGGATGGTCTGCTGACGCGCCAGGCTGACATCGTGGCGCAGCTCGGGGTTGGCCAGCAACACGGCGCGTTTTAACTCCAGCCAGCGCGGCTTGTCGAGCATGGCGGTGGCCAGATATTCGCTGCGCAGATGGCTCAGCATCCACTGCTCGGCGCGCACGATGGCGGGGCCGTTGTCATAGAGGGTGTCATCGAGGTCAAACGAGATGGCAGCAACCGGCTGCCAGCGGCGATAGAAGTGCATGGACTCTCCTCTGCAACGGGGCTCAGGGCCCGCTATTCATCGTCCTGCGCATCCGGGTCACGCTTGGCCCTGGGGTGGGCACTGTCGTAAACCTTGGCCAGATGCTGGAAGTCGAGGTGGGTATAGATCTGGGTGGTAGAGAGGTCGGCATGTCCCAGCAGCTCCTGCACCGCCCGCAGATCGCCGGAGGACTCCAGCATATGGGTGGCGAAGCTGTGGCGCAGCTTGTGGGGATGGACGTGGGCGTTGAGCGCCTGCTTGTTGCCCCAGCCATCAAGGCGGGCCTGCACCGAGCGGGCCGACAGCCGCTGCTTGCGGCTGGAGACAAACAGCGCCTCGCTCTCGTCCCCGGCCAGCAGCGGGCGCACCTTGAGCCACTTCTGCAGCCACTCCACCGCCATCCGGCCGATGGGCAGCACCCGCTCCCGCGCGCCCTTGCCGGTCACCTTGAGCTGGCGGTCGTCGAGCTTCAGATCCACCAGATTGATCCCCACCAGCTCGGCCAGACGCAGCCCTGAAGAGTACATCAGCTCCATGATGGCGCGATCCCGCACCGCCAGCGGATCCTGCTCGTCGGTGATGTTGAGCAGCTGGTGCATCTCGTCCACATCGAGGTTTTTTGGCAGCGGCCGCCCCTGTTTGGGGGTGACGATGCCGCGGGCCGGATTGGCGGTCAGCCGCCCCTGCCGCACCTGCCAGTCGCAAAAGCTGCGCAGGGCCGAGACCTTGGTGGAAAGGGAACGAGGAGCAAGGCCCGCCTTGTGCATCCGGGTCACCAGAGTTCGGACCTGGCTCGCCTCGAGCCGCCCCCAGTCAGTGAGCCCGAGGGCCACCAGCTCGGCGGTCATCGCCTCCAGATGGGCTTGATAGTTATTGCGGGTATGAGGGCTGAGCTGGCGCTCGACCCTCAGGTATTCGATAAAGGCCGCCAGTTCGTCCGCCAGTGCCGCAGGCAGTGGCGGCGCGACGACGGGAGCTTTGGCGGGCGCCCTGGCCGGTGTTCTAGCCATGAGTCAACTCGGGCAGACGCAGTTGCAGCAGGCGCCCCAGTTGGCCCAGCAGCAGGGTATCGTTGTGGGGAGTAAAGTGGCCGGGATCCGAGCTGGCGAAGGCCAGCACACCGAGATCGCCGAGCCGCATCAGGGCCACCGAGTTGACCAGCACATCGTGGCCAAACAGCGCCTGCTTCTCGCTCTGGCTCAGGCGGCCAAAGTAGTAATCCTGCCCCGGCAGACGCTGACCCAGCAGGGATTCGAGCTGCTTGCCCTGTGCCAGAAAGCGCTGCTCGGGCCCGCTCAGGGCAAACTTCTTGGGGTTGAGCCAGAGCCGCAGCCCGGTCAGGCGCAGCCGCTGGACAAAGGCCTTGCCCATCACGGCACTCACCTCGAACAGGGTCTGGCAACCGTACAGCTCGCCGTAGAGATCGGCATAGACCCGAAAGATCCGCTCGTTCTCGCTGGCGATCCCCATCAATTCGGTGATCTCCTGCTCCAGCTGTTCGATCCGCTCGCGCTGACGCTCCAGCTGGCGCTCGACCAGCGAGACCGACCCTTTGCGTTCATGGGGAATGCGGATCCGGTCCAGCACGGCGGCATGGCGTTGGAAAAACTCGGGATAACGGGCCAGGTACTCCAGCACAGTGGCTTCATCCACCGATTGCTCCTGCCGTTTGAGTTCGCTCATAAATTGGTTGATCCATCAGAGAAATGGGGCTCGCTGCCCCGACATCATGGGCAAAGGGGGCCAACGCCCCCCGTACCTGAACCTTTATCGGCTAAACCTCTATCTGGCCGTCAAACACATGCTCGGCGGGACCTGTCATATAGACCGGCTGGCCCGGCCCCTTCCAGGCGATGGTCAGCTTGCCGCCCGGCAGACTGACGGTGACCCGCTCCTTGAGCTTGCCCTGACTGATGCCAATCACCGCCGCCGCACAGGCACCGGTGCCGCAGGCCAGGGTCTCGCCACAGCCCCGCTCGAATACACGCAGCTTGATCTCGGTGGCGTTGACCATCTCCATGAAGCCGACGTTGACCCGCTCGGGAAAACGCTCGTGGCGCTCCATGATGGCACCGAGCGTCTCGACCGGCGCATCGGCGACCGAAGGCACCTCGATGACGCAGTGGGGATTGCCCATGGAGACCACGCCACACATCACGGTATGCTCCTGCGCCCGCAACAGATAGGTTTTCTCTGCCTTCTGGGCCCGGAACGGGATCTTGCCCGGCTCAAACTGGGGAACACCCATGTTGACCGTGACCTGATTCTCCCCCTCCAGCTGCAACACGATGCGACCCCGGGCGGTACTGACCGCGATACGATCCCGGTTGATCAGCCCCTTGAGACGCACGAAACGGGCAAAACAGCGGGCGCCGTTGCCGCACTGCTCCACCTCGCTGCCATCGGCATTGAAAATGCGATAGTGAAAGTCGAGTTCAGGGTCATAGGGCGGCTCCACCAGCAGCAGCTGGTCAAAGCCGATCCCGAAGTGGCGATCTGCCAGCTTCTTGATGACGTCATTGCTGAAAAATACCTTCTGGGTGACGCCATCCACCACCATGAAGTCGTTGCCCAAGCCATGCATCTTGGAAAAATCTATCAACATCGTGCATTCCTGTGCTGTTAGGGCTGTAAAAATTCACCGAACCAAGGGTCGCCAAGCGCCATGAAGTCGTTGTCCAAAGCCCCATGCATCCTGAAACAATCTGTCAACATCGTGCATTCCTGTGCTGTTAGGGCTGTAAAAACTCACCGTCAACCGTTATGAAATCACTGTCCCAGCCTGCGCCATCAGGGCAGCAGGTGCTCACCGCGCCAGAGATCGGCCAACTGCTCACGCTCGCGGATCAGGTGCGCCTCGGCACCATCCACCAGCACTTCGGCAGCGCGCGGACGGGTGTTGTAGTTGGATGACATGGTAAAGCCGTAGGCTCCGGCCGAACGCACTGCCAACAGGGAGCCCTCGGCAATGGCCAGGGTGCGCTCCTTGCCGAGGAAGTCGCCGGTCTCGCACACCGGGCCCACCACGTCATAGATCGCGGGAGCATGGCCGGCACGGCTATCCACCTCGATGATGTTCATCCAGGCGCCGTAGAGCGAAGGGCGCAGCATGTCGTTCATGCCGGCATCGATCAGCGCGAAGTTGCGGGTCTCGCCCGGTTTCAGGTACTCGACCCGGGTCAGCAGCACGCCGGCATTGGCGACGATGGCGCGGCCCGGCTCGAACAGCAGGGTCAGATCCCGGCCCGCCAGCTTCTGCTTGAGCGCTTCGGCATATTCGGTGGGATGGGGTGGCTGCTCGGAACCGTAGTTGACCCCAAGGCCACCGCCCACGTCCAGATGGTGGATATGAATCCCTTCCGCCGCCAGACCGTCGATCAGCCGCAGCAGCTTGTCAGCCGCTTCCATAAAAGGATTCAATTCAGTGAGTTGCGAGCCGATATGGCAATCCACCCCGACGATTTCGATGTTCGCCATCGCGGCCGCCTTGCGATAGATGGCGGGCGCCAGCTCGATGGGAATGCCGAACTTGTTCTGCTTGAGGCCGGTGGAGATATAGGGGTGAGTACCGGCATCGATATCCGGATTGACCCGAACCGAGACGCGAGCCTTCTTGCCCATGCTGCCCGCCACCCGATTGAGGCGCTCCAGCTCTGCTTCCGACTCCAGATTGAAACAGAGGATCTCTTTATCCAGCGCGAGGCGCATCTCCGCTTCGCTCTTTGCTACACCGGAGAAGACCACCTTGGCCGGATCACCGCCCGCCGCCAGTACCCGCGACAGCTCACCACCGGAGACGATGTCAAACCCCGAGCCCAGACGGGCCAGCAGGTTGAGCAGCGCCAGGTTGGAGTTGGCCTTCACCGCATAGCAGATCAGATGGGGAATATCGCCAGCGGCCTTGTCGAAGGCGTGCCAGTGGCGCTCGAGGGTCGCACGGGAGTAGACGTAAAGCGGGGTACCGTACTGCTCGGCAAGCTGTTGCAGCGAGGTTTGCTCGGCCTGAAGCTGGCCGTCGGCGTCGTAGTTAAAGTGATCCAAGGGGGCGGTTCCTTCCTAGAATGGGTGCGGCATTAGTGCGGCGCGGCCTCGGTGGCAGCCTCAGTGGTCGCAGGCGGTACTGCTTGTGGTGTACTCTGGCTCTGTGGCTGCTCGGGGGGCGGCATATAAAGCGGCCCCTTCAGACCGCACGCGGCCAACCCGAGGGACAGAAGAGTGGCAAGCAGACACTTGGTGAACTGGGTGATCATAATGGTTCGCTGCGAAAAAATTTTTGGCCCTCTATAATCGCACTCACATTGTTAAAAGCAACAGGATAAACCGATGAAGGATCACGAGTATCACGCCCTGACCGACGCCTTTTTCCAATATGTGGAAGACACGCTCGACGAGGGGTATCCGGATATCGACTGCGAACGCAACGGCGGCGTATTGACCCTCTCTTTCGAGAACAAGACCAAGGTCATCATTAACAAGCAGGAGCCACTGCACCAGATTTGGGTCGCCACCCGCGAGAACGGCTTCCACTTCGAACTGCAGGGTGACACCTGGATCGACAACCGCTTCGGCCACGAGCTCAAGGCGCTACTGAGCCAATCCTGCACCGCCCAGGCGGGCGAAGATGTGGTGTTCCCATGATCGACCTGCACCCGCAGGGCGCCCGTCATGCGGTGATCTGGCTACACGGGCTGGGTGATTCCGGCGCCGGTCTCGCCCCGCTGGTGAACGCACTGGATCTGCCCGCCGAGCTACCGGTACGTCACCTGCTGCCGGATGCCCCCGAGCGCCCCATCACTATCAACATGGGCTACAAGATGCGCGGTTGGTACGACATCAAAAGCTTCGAGGACCCCGCCGAGCGGGCAGTGGAGTCCCATGTCCGTGAATCCGCCGACCAGATTGCCGCATTGCTCGATCAGCTGGTGGCCGACGGGTTTGCCCCCGAGCATATCGTGCTGGCAGGTTTCTCTCAGGGCGGGGTAATTGCCTCCTTCACCGCGCTGCGCTACCAGGCAGTGCTGGCTGGCCTGCTCTGCATGTCCACCTATCTGGCAGCCCCCGACAAATTGCTCGGCGAGATGAGCGAGGCTGCTCGCACCCTGCCCATCTGCTATATGCACGGCATCTATGACGATGTGGTGAGCCTGTCGCTCGGTTGGGATGCCAAGAACCGGCTGGAAAGCGCCGGACTCGCCCCCGAGTGGCACGAGTACCCGATGCGTCACGAGATCTGCCGTCCGCAGCTCGGCGACATTCGCAGCTGGCTGCTGGCTCGCCTCGGCGCCTGAGCAACCGCAATAGCAAACGGCCTGCATCTGCAGGCCGTTTTTTATGGCGATTCCAACTGACGGGTCAGCCCACTTCTCGAGCGGGCGGCACCTGTTCGCGCAGAGTGCCCTGACTGCGATAGGGGATCACATCCAGCTCGCCATTCACTTGTACTATCTCGTAGTACTGCGGCAGGTTGAAGTTGATGAACTGCCCATCATCGCTGAACCGCTCGTGATTGGAGGTGTAGAAGCGGTTGACCCCCGCCACCAGCTCATCCTTGTTGCCGGCAAAGTGCTGGTAGATCTCCACCCGGTTCGCCTCATCGAGGATATAGATGTTGGTGCCCGCATCCCGAGTATCGAAGAAGAACTGCACCAACCCTTCGCTGGCGTAGGCATCGACGATGCTCGGCAGATGCTGGCTGTGGGTCTTGTCGAGCCGCAACGGCAGGTGATCCAGCTTGTTGTGGGAGATGTGACGGTAAAAATCGATGGCGTTTTCCAGCTTCTTCACCGACACACCGCGCCGCTCGAAGAAGATGCCGTACTTCTCGCGGCCAAGGGCCATGGTCTTAACCAACTGCTGCTTGTCGCGGGCGAGGCGCAGGTCGATGCACTCCGCCACCAGAGTCTGGAAGCGGGAGCGCACCAGAGAGCGGAAGTGCTGGCTGTAGCAGAACACCTCGATCATCTCGGGGGCGGCGGCATCCTGATGCATCTTGCCGAGGATGGTGGTGAGGGCATCGACCACGGCTTCATCCCCCTGGAAATGCAGGGTGCGGATCTCGCTCCAGGAGTTGCGATAGACCAGATCCACCGAGCCGACCAGACACTCCTGATTGCGACCAAACGAGAAGACATCCACGGTATTGGCGTCAAACTCGATCACCTGACCGACCCAATGGCTGGTCGGATCCATCTCCAGATTGAGGAAGATGGAGAGCTGACGGATCTCGCACGGCCGACTGAGGGCCAGGTTGGTGGCCAGCGGGTACTTCTCGGGGAAGCAGCCGGAGAGATCGCGGCAGAACTGGTGCAGATTGTCGATGTGCAGATCCGACCCCTGATTGAACAGGTGCACCCGCGACTGGGGGGTCAGCAGATCGTTGAAGTAGGCCCAGGAGACCAGCTTGCTGATGTAACCGTTGAACTCCAGCGGCGCGCGACCAATGATGTCCACCGGCTCCAGCGAATGTTTGTAGAGATACCAGCCGGCGCGGTTGAGGCGACCGTGGGGCACCTGCACGAAGCTGAGATCCGGCTCGCTCAGATCTGGCGCTATCTTGAGGTTCACCCGCTGCACCTTGCCCGGCAGGCTCTCGAACGCGGCGTAGAGTTTGCGCGACAGAATGCCGATATCTTCCGGGTTGATCGACTCGCTGATGTTGTTGCGGCGGGCGAACTGGATCAGGTTGCGGTAGCTCTGCATCAGGGCTTCCAGCAGCTCGGCGTGAGCGATCTTCACCTCTTCGATCTTCCACTCGTGGCGATGATCGAGCTGATAGAGTTTGTCCTGACTCCAGCCCCAGTAGGAGACCAGCTGGCTCATCTGCTCGCGGCGCCACTCGGGGGAGTGATCATCCTTGGGATTGCTGAGACCGTCACACACCTTGAGGTAGAAGCAGCGGCGCACCAGATCGAGCCGCGCCATATCGCCGATGGACTTGAGGTAGTTGGTCACCTTGTCCAGCATCAGACAGTAGTTGTCGAGCCGGTAGTGCATCCCCTCGTTGTGCTGGAACCAGTCGCGACCAATCATCGACAGCAGGCGGGTATTGGGATACTCGTGGGAGTAGGCTTCCATCAGCACCGACTTGAGCACCGCCTTGTAAGGGGAGTCGATCCCCTTGTAGAGCTGCCACAGGGCGGAACCGAAATACTCTTCGGCCGGAATACGGTCAAAACTGCCGAGATCGAGCCAGTCTTCCTGCTTGAGCTTGCCACTCTCGAACAGCTCGTTCACATACGCATCGTAGTGATCATCACACTCGGTGGGCACCAGATACCAGATCAAGCGTTTGCCCGCGATACGCATGGCACTGCGGTAGAACTCGTCGAGCAGCAGCAGGTGCTGGGCACTGCCGCAGCTCTCCCCCTGCATCTGGGCATCGTTGGTCTGGCGGAACTTGTCTTCGGGGATCAGGAAGAAGTTGAGATCGACCCCGCGCTGTTCGGCCCACTTGGAGAGTTGCTGGCACTTCAGCTCCAGCAGATCGAGCCGCTCCTGCGACAAACCGGCCACGTGGCAGACCCAGATATCGAGATCGGAGTGACAGCACTGGCCGATGGAGGAGGTGCTGCCCATGGAGTAGAGCCCCTGAATGGCTCGATCATGGGTTGCCAGACCGCTCTGACAGTTGGCGTTGCGGCAGAGGTCATCGATAAAGGCTTGCTGCTCGGCGCTGGCGCTGAAGCTCCAGATGCCATGAGGGACATCACCGGAGACATAACCGGGCAGCAGGGGATGATTGAAGTGCAGCATGACAGGCAGCAGTTGGAATACCTGCTGCCCATAGCGACTCATGAGGCCTAACGCCCGTTGCGTCTTGAGACGGGTAATGTCGTCATAACGCGCAACCAGCGTATCGATGTGTTCCTGCAATGCCCTGCCTATCACCTAAGTGAAAATGACGCACCAAAAGGGGGATACGTCAAAAAAGTGTGATCATGTTAACAATGCAAACAGCGGTGGTAAACAAGCCTTCAGCTAAACGTCAGATTATTTCTGGTATGACCACATCAAGTATCAGGGGAAATCATTAAACTCCAATACATTCAATGAATTAATCAACACCGCTTGCTTAATGAAAATCATTTTCAGCATGCATTTTTGAGCTTGGCCCCGCTTTTGCCGGCTCCGCCATGAAAGCCCGGGCAAAGGGTGGTAATATCGATTTCCTTCTAAAAATGAAACAACTGATTGATATGGCAGCCCGAACCCTGAAAATTGCCACTCGCAAGAGCCCGCTGGCCCTGTGGCAGGCCAACTTTGTCAAAGACCGGCTCGAAGCCCTGCACCCGCAGTTGCAGGTCGAACTGGTGCCCATGAGCACTCAGGGTGACAAGATCCTCGATACCCCGCTGGCCAAGGTCGGTGGCAAGGGGTTGTTCGTCAAGGAGCTGGAGACCGCCATGCTGGAAGGACGGGCCGATATCGCCGTTCACTCCATGAAAGATGTGCCGGTGGAGTTCCCCGAGGGGCTCGGCCTGCACACCATCTGCGAGCGGGAAGATCCCCGCGATGCCTTCGTCTCCAATCGTTTCAAGGCCATTGCCGGACTGCCGCAAGGGGCCGTGGTCGGCACCTCCAGCCTGCGCCGCCAGTGCCAGCTGCGCGCCGCCCGCCCGGATCTGGTGATCCGCGACCTGCGTGGCAACGTCAACACTCGTCTCGCCAAGCTGGATGCGGGTGAGTACGATGCCATCATCCTCGCCGCCGCCGGTCTGAAACGACTGGAGATGGCGCACCGCATCACCGCCTTTATCGAGCCGGAGCAGAGCCTGCCGGCCAACGGCCAGGGTGCGGTCGGCATCGAATGCCGCCTCGACGATCACGAGCTGCACGCCCTGCTGGCGCCGCTGGAGCACGCCGAAACACGCGCCAGGGTGCTGACCGAGCGCGCCATGAATCGCGCCCTGCAAGGGGGATGTCAGGTGCCTATCGGTGCCTACGCACTGGTCGAAGGCGAGCAGATCTGGCTGCGTGGTCTGGTGGGTAGCCCGGATGGCAGCCAGGTGATCCGCGACGAGATCCGCGGCCCGCTGGCCGATGGTGAGGCCCTCGGCGAGCAACTGGCCCAGCGCCTGCTGGCCGCCGGTGCCGACGAGATCCTGGCCGAGGTCTACCGCGCATGACCCCGCTGGTGGTGCGTCCGGCCGCCCAAGCCGCCGAGCTGGTGCAGTTGCTGCGCCAGCACGGTCATGCACCACTCTGCTGCCCGCTGCTGAAAACCGTGGCGGGCAGCGAACTCCCTCTCCTGCCCGACCTGTTGCGCAGTGCTGACGCGGTTATCGCCGTCAGCATCCATGCCGTTCATTTTGCACACGATTTTCTGTTGCAAACTGGTCAGACCTGGCCACATATTGAGTACTTTGCGGTGGGTCAGGCCAGCGCAGATGCGTTTGCAGCCATAGGCATCACGGCAAGTTGCCCGGATGACCCGCGCAGCGAAGGGCTGCTGGCCCTGCCCGCCCTGCAGCAGATAGCAGGCAAACGGGTACTGATCCTGCGGGGCAATGGCGGGCGGGATCTCATCGCCAGCACGCTGGCCTCACGCGGTGCTCTGATGCACTATTGTGCGGCCTATGAGCGCCACTACCCCGAGCTGGACGGGGACACATTGACCCACCACTGGCAGGCAGCGGGGCTGGACAGCCTGCTCATTACCAGTGGTGAACTGCTGCAACGGCTGCTGGAACTGGTTCCCGACCACCAGCGGCCCTGGCTTTTTGACCGCCTGCTGGTGGTCCCCAGCCCGCGCGTGGCCGAGATGGCCCACTCCGCGGGCTTTATCCATATCACGATTGCCCAAGGTGCATCCAACCAGGCCCTGACGGCCGCACTGGAACTGAGGAAGATGGAATGACAGAACAACAAGAATCCCAGGTCAAACCCCAGCCGACCGCTGCGGTCAATGGCAGCAAGAGCCGCTCCGGTGCCGTACTGGGAGGGGTCGCCATCCTGCTGGCCCTTGGCCTGACCGGCGGTCTCTATCTGCACGGCCACAAGAACGCCGTTGCCCAGCAGGCCGAACTGGCCCAACTCAAGCAGCAGCTGGCGAGCGCCCTGAGCAAGATCGACCAGACCAGCAGCAAGGATGCCGAGCAGCTGGCCGCACTGGATCAAACCCAGCAGCGGTTGCAGGGGGAGATGCAGGGTCTGCAGAACCGGGTACTGGATCTGAATGACAAGCGCCCCAACGACTGGATGCTGGCCGAATCCGAATATCTGGTACGGATGGCGGGCCGCAAACTGTGGCTGGAGCATGACCTCGTCTCCGCCATCACCCTGCTCGGCAATGCCGACGAGCGGATCGCCGCCCTCAACGACCCCAGCCTGATGCCGATCCGCAAGGCACTGGCCGAGGATATCGCCAAGCTCAAGGGGATGCCGCGCATCGACCGCGAGGGGCTGACCCTCAAGCTAGCTGCGCTGTCCGACCAGATCGAGCTACTGCCTCTCTCCACCGTCAGCATGCCGGAAGCCAAGGCCGAGCCGGAGCAGGCGGTCAGCACCAATCCCGACGAGTGGGAGAGCAACCTGAAGAAAAACTGGGTCAAGTTCACCGAGAACTTCATCACCATCCGTCGCCGCGATGGCGCGGTCGAGGCGCTGCTCTCGCCGCAGCAGGAGATCTTCCTGCGTGAAAACCTCAAAACCAAGCTGTTGCAGGCCCAGCTCTCCGTCTATCGCGAGCAGCAGGCGCTCTACGAAGACAGCCTGGACAAGGCCCAGCGCTGGCTGACCCAGTATTTCGACACCGACAACAGCGCCACCCGCTACATGCAGGGCGAGATCGACAAGCTCAAAGGTGAGCAGATCCAGATCGACTATCCGGCCCAGTTCAAGACCCAGGCGATGCTGGAGCGGGTGCTGACCGAACGCCTGCAACGCATTCTGGCCAGCAGCTGAGGAGGGCACCATGATCCGTATAATCATTCTGGTTGCCGTGATGGTCGCAGGGCTGATCTTTGGCCCGCAAGCCTCCGGTAACAAGGGCTATGTGCTGATTGCCCTTGGCAATTACACCATCGAATCTTCCGTCACCAGCGCGGTGATCCTGGCCGTGCTGTTCTACAGCGCCCTGCTGATCGTCGAGTGGCTGCTGGGTCGGGTATTCGGCCTGCGCCGCAAGACCCTCGGCTGGTACGGCTCGCGCCGCCGCCGCAAGGCCAATCAACAGACCGTCGCCGCCACCCTGGCAATGGCCGAAGGGCACTACAGTCAGGCTGAAAAGCTGATGATCAAGGGGGCCAGCAACAGCGACACCCCGCTGCTCAACTACCTGAGCGCAGCCAAGGCGGCACAGGCACGTGGTGACGACGCCCGCCGGGATCAATACCTGCAAAAAGCGCAGGAGGAGAACCCCAAAGCCGAGCTGGCGCTCACCCTGACCCAGACCCAGTTGCAGATCGAGCAGGGCCAGTACGATACCGCGCTGGCGATGCTGGAGTCGGTCTACGCCCTCAACCCGCGCCACCCCATGGTGCTGGATCAGCTGCGTCAGGTACATCTGGCCCGTCAGGACTGGAGCTCCTTGTGCGACCTGATCCCGGCGCTGCACAAGGTGGGCAAGCTGACCCCGAAACAGGAAGAAGATCTGCTGCAACAGGCTTGGTGTGGTCGCCTGCAACAGGCTGCCGGCAGCCTCGAGACCCTCAAGGCGGTATGGCAGGATCTGCCGCGTAAACTGCGCCTCAAGCCGGAACTGCTGGCCTGCTACGGCGATCTGCTGCGCCAGCTGGGCGCCGATGGCGAGGCCGCCACCCTGTGGCAGGAGGCGCTGCGCAAACAGCCGATGCCGCAGCTGCTGGCTCGCCTGCCCAAGCTGAAACTCGAGAGTTACCAGCCGCTGCTGGCACTGCTGCAAAAACAGCAGGGGCAACCGGAGGTGGACACCGCACTGGCCCAGCTCTATCTGCTGGCAGGTCAACTGGACGATGCCCAGAAGCTGCTGGAGCAGGAGGTGGAGCGGGCGCCGAGCGCCGCTGCCTACCACGCCCTCGGCCAGCTGATGGACAAACGCCGCCTTACCAACAAGGCCAACGAGTACTATCGTCAGGCACTGGAACTGGCGGGGATCTGATCCCCGGCAAACAGAAACGCGAGAGGCCGCATGATGCGGCCTCTTTTTTTATCTCTTCGCCCTGCCCTCGTCAGGTGGTGAGCCGCTCCAGCTCGCCGATCAGCCAGATGGCCTCGGCACGGTGGCTGCCGCACACATCCATCATGGGGCGAAAACCGCCGCACACCGCCGGCCGCTCCGGTTGACCGAATATCTTGCAGCCAAGGGCGCTATCGAGCTGGATACAGGGGACGCCAGCCGGTTTGCCATCTGGCATACCGGGAATGGCACTGCTGATACTGGGGGCGATGCAACAGGCAGCGCAGCCGCTACGACACTCCATAGACTCCACTCCTTTGGGACGGTCTGAGCCACCATAGCCGAAGCGGCGGCACAAACGTAGCTGGCGCACAACAAAAAGCCCGACCGCACGGGCGATCGGGCTTCAGACAACACAGCCGGTTCAGCGAGCCATCATCACAGGATGATATCGCGTACCACGCTGTCTTTGCGCTCAAGATAATGGATCGACTTGATACGACGAATGGTGCGCGACTTGCCACGGATCAACAGAGTCTCGGTGGTCGCCATCACGCCATCGCTGGTGATGCCATCCAGCAGATCACCCTTGGTGATGCCGGTAGCGGAGAAGATGACGTTGTCATTCTTCGCCATGTCTTCCAGCTTGAGCACCTTGTTGACATCGATGCCCAGCGCTTCGCAGCGGGCAATTTCCTGCTCGCCCAGCGCACGCACTTCCGGGCTGTCGCCCTTGACCCGGTGACGCGGCACCAGACGGGCCTGCATGTCGCCATCCAGCGCGCGGATCACCGCAGCGGAGATCACCCCTTCCGGTGCGCCGCCGATGCCATACAGCATGTCGACTTCGCTGTCCGGCAGACAGGTGAGGATGGAGGCGGCAACGTCACCATCAGGAATGGCGAACACCCGCACGCCCAGACCCTGCATCTCCTTGATTGCCTTGTCATGACGCGGCTTGGCCAGGGTAATGACGGTCAGACGGGAGAGCGGCTTGCCCAGCGCCTTGGCCACGGACTTCAGGTTCAGCTCGAGAGCCTGATCCAGGTCGATGGCGCCTTTGGCCTTGGGCCCGACGATCAGCTTTTCCATGTACATGTCAGGCGCTTTCAGGAAAGAACCCTTGTCGCCCACCGCCAGCACGGCCAGCGCGTTGGCCTGACCCATGGCGGTCATGCGGGTACCCTCGATGGGATCGACCGCGATATCCACCGCGTCGCCGTGTCCGGTACCGACCTTCTCGCCGATATAGAGCATCGGCGCTTCATCAATTTCACCTTCGCCGATCACAATCTCACCATCGATCTCGATCTGGTTGAGAATGTGGCGCATGGCCGCTACGGCCGCCCCATCAGCGATATTCTTGTCACCACGTCCGAGCCACTTGTAGCCAGCCAGTGCAGCCGCTTCCGTCACTCGGGAAAACTCGATTGCCAGTTCACGTCTCATCGCATATCCAACCTATGGAGCTCGAAAACGGGCGGCATTCTACCACAAGGGCAAACCTTTGCGCACAAAAGTAGCTGCTGCGAGCAAGAATGTAGCCAATTCATCCAATTGCAACCCAATTGCCATCGACTCTTCATCCAACTGTCACCCCGCTGTCATCCCCGCTGCCTAGCATGACCCCGTTTTCAAAACAAAAGCTTGCAACACCACAAGGGATTAAGATGAAAAAGCTGACTGTAGTGGCACTGGCTCTCACCGCAGCCTTCCAGGCTCAAGCCGTTGAAGTGTACAAAAATGACACCTCCATGCTGGATCTCTATGGCCGTATCTACGCTGGTCAATTCTTCGGTGACAAGAAGGAAGGGGTCGATACAACAAACCCGAATACTATCAATGGCACCAAGGATTACAGCGCCAAGCAAGGGGCCAACCAATTTGTCCGCTTCGGCGCCAAGGCCGAGACCCAGATCCAGAGCGGTCTGAAAGCATTGGCCCTGTACGAAGTGCAGATGTACATCAACGACAGCGAAAAGACCTTGGGTAAAGATGGAAACACAGACAACCTGCGCACCCGTCTGGCCTTTGCCGGTGTCGGCGCTGACTGGGGTACCGTGACTTTCGGTCGCCAGAAAGGGGCCCCTGGCTTCCTGGCCGACTGGACTGATGTCTCCCTCTCCGACGGCTACGGCAACGAAGCGCTGGGCGCCAAGACCGACACCTTCGCCACCAACCGCGCCGGTTCTGTGTTGAAGTATTCCGGCCTGTTCAACGGCTTCCAGTTTGATGCCAGCTACAAATTTGATGGCGGCCAAGAAGAAGACAAGAGCAGCAACAAGATCTCCGCCGCAGACCCAGCCTATGGTGCAGCAGTGGCTTATACCTTCCCGTTCAATCTGTCACTGGGTACCGCCTACAACGTTGGCCAACGTCAGGAAAAGAATACCGAAGACGCAAAGCTATGGCTGATCTCAGCCAAGTTCGACAACAAGGCAGCCTATGCGGCTCTGAGCTATGCCGATGGCTCTGACTTTGTGCAGAGTGGCACCGATCATACCGGCTGGGAAGCCGCGCTGGGCTACAACTTCGAGAACGGCTTCGGTCTGATGGCCCTGTGGAACAAACAGGAGCAGGAAGTCACTGGCGGCACGAAAACCGATGCCATTGACTACTACACCCTGGGTGCCCAGTACAAATTCAACAAGAACCTGCGGGTGATTGGCGAGTACCGTATCAACAATCTGGACAGCGTTGCCGGCAAAGCGACTGCCAACAAGGATGACTTCCAGCTGGCTGCCCGCTACGACTTCTAATCGAGGTTTTGCGGATCCCCAAAGCGCGATGGCTTGCCATCGCGCTTTTTGCTGAGCGTCGCTCACGACCGGAGAAAGTGGCCTAGGCTCAACAGTAGATGTATCGCCGGAGAGATGATCATGGTCAGACTGCCTCTCGTCCTGCTGTTGCTGCTGGCTCTTCCCGCTCACGCCCTTTCTATCGCCATGGTGCTGTGGCGCGGTGAAACCACAGCCGAAGCGGGCTTTCGGGCAGAGCTGACCCGCCTTGGCTATCAGGCCACCATCACCACCTATAACGCCGATCAGGATCGTACGGCGCTGGCAACCATGCTGCGCCAGCAGATGCTGCCGAAACTGGCCGAATACGACTACATCTACACCTTTGGCACCACCGCCACCACCATGACCAAGAGTCTGGTGGCCAACCGCAAGCCTCTGATTTTCAATGTGGTTTCCGATCCGGTCGGGGCAGACATCCTCTCGGAAGACAAAGCCCAGAACAGCATGGTGGCCGGGGTAAGCAACATGGTGCCGATGGCGCTGCAACTGGCCAACGCCAGCGAGCATCTGGCCACCGGCAAACGGCTGCTGCTACCCTTCAACCCCCGTGAGCAGAACACCCTGCTGGTGGCCGATATGTTGCTCAATGAAGCGAAACGCTATCAGTGGCAGATGGTCACCTGGCGAATGGCCCCTGACCCACGGCGGCTGGACAACGAACTGAAGCGGTTGCAACAGGACGCCAAAAACGACATCGTCTTTCTGGCCGCAGACAGCTATCTGCTCTCCATCGCCCCCCGCCTGCTGAATGCGCTCAACGAAGCTGCCATCCCTACCATCTGCAGTGCCGAGCTGTTCGTTGAACACGGCTGCAGCGTTGGCACCATCAGCAGCTACGAGGCACTGGGCAAGATGGCCGCCGGGATCATCCATCGCCACCAGCAGGGAACCGAGCTGCAAGATATTCCGCTGCAGACCGACCCCCATCCCAAACTGGTGCTGGGGCAACTGGGTAACGCCACCACGCAGGAGGCGAGCCCCGAAAAGCCGAAGCCTTGATAAAGATCTCGGCCAATCAGGCTCCGGGCGGGTATGCTGTTGACCCCCATCGCCCGAGAGCCCTTTCCCATGAGTACCACCGTCTTTTTTGCCGTTCTGCTGGCAGCCCTGCTTCACGCCAGCTGGAATGCGCTGGTCAAGATTGGCGAAGAGCGGCTGGTGGGGGTGTCACTGGTGGCGATCTTCTCAGGGCTTATCGCCGCCGTGGCGCTGCTGCCCATGGGGCTTCCCTCTGCTGCCGAGCTGCCCTGGCTCGGCCTCTCAGTCCTGCTCCATATCGGTTACTGCCTGTTTCTCAGCCATGCCTACAATCAGGGCGATTTTGGCCAGATCTATCCGCTGGCCCGTGGCAGTGCCCCGCTGCTCGCCATGGCGTTAAGTGCCATATTGCTGGGGGACTACCCCGGTTACGGCGGCATCATCGGCGCCTGCGTGCTGATCATGGGGGTCTTGCTGATGGCCTGGCGAGGCGGGCAGCAGCGCCTTGACAGCAAAGCGGTTCGGGCGGCACTGATCACGGCTATGTTCACGGCGACCTATACCCTCTCGGATGGGGCCGGCGCCCGCGCAGGGGGTGAACCGGTACGCTACACCCTCTGGCTCTTTGCCTACACCGGGCTAGCGATGCTGCTGGTGCTGATCGTCCACCAGAAACGCAACGCATGGCGCCAGATCCGTCAATATGCACTGGTTGGCGCCACCGGAGGTGCTATGTCACTGCTCGCCTACGGGATTGTTATCTGGGCCATGACCCAAGCCCCCATTGGCGTGGTCGCGGCTCTGCGCGAAAGCAGTGTGCTGTTTGCCATGCTGCTCTCGGTCTGGCTGCTGAAAGAGCCGCTCGGGCGCATGCGGCTGACGGCGGCGGCCATTATTACCGGCGGCGTGCTGCTGACCCGGCTGGGAGGATAAGCGCTGTCGCCATTGGTGCGTATTTATCTGACAGGATGGCGTAATTCACTCCGCCAAATATGCCGAATACCAATAATGGAAATAAGTGTCAGCCCTGGCGTAAATGTTTACATCCGCAACGTATCAATTAACTGGCAGGTCTGTTTATTTCAACCACAGCTTCATTCGGGAAACTTACCTGCCCAGCAGCATTAATGATAAAATCGTTCACAGTTAATTTTCGGCAACGCTGACCAATATCGCGCATGGCACAGACCATGCTGCTCCGCCCATACATTCATTGACTGCCTGACGGGTAAGCCAGCCCTGGTCAGAGATGACCTGATCGCGCCCGCCACAGCAGGATGGCATGGCGCTACCGCGTTATTAATGGGTCCGGTTTCGTCTGTTTAATTTTTGATTATTTTAAATCCAGCACCATCAGGGAGTTTTTAATATGTCAGCAAAAAAGCTGAAGTTGGGCGCCTTTATATTGATGATATTAACATCGGTATTTGGCGTCACTAATATCGGGATCGGTTTTTACCGAATGGGATATGCCGCCATTCCGATGTTCGTGATCGGCGGTCTGTTTTTCTTCATCCCGTTCATTTTGATGATGATCGAATTCGGCACCGGTTTTCGCAAAGAGGCGGGCGGTATCTTTACCTGGATGCGCCACTCGGTCTCGACCCGATTTGCCTTTATCGGTCTGACCATGTGGTTTGCCTCCTACGTCATCTGGATGTTTGGCAAGGCGCTCTCCATGTGGGTGCCCCTCTCCTTCATGCTGTTTGGCCGCGACATCACCGTCATCCCGGTCACCCTGGGCACCGGCATCGACTTCGGCCCCTTTATTCTGGGCGTGGTCGCCATCGCGCTGGTTGCCACCGTCACCAAGCTCATCACCCTGGGTAGCGCCCGCTTCGCCAAAGTGGCGGCCATCGGCGGTCTCTCCGTGGTGGCACTCAACGTGTTGCTGCTGGTCGGCGGCGTCTTCACCTTCGCGGTGAGCGGTATGACTCTGCAGGAGCCCTTCACCCAAGCATCGCTGACGGCCTCTCCCAATGCCGCTTTCAACGACATCATCCCCTTCCTCGGCTTTATGGTGTTCGCCATCTTCGCCTACGGCGGGGTCGAGGCGATGGCCGGGGTGGCTGACGAGCTGGAAGATCCCGAGCGCGACCTCAAGCGCGGCATCTTCCTCTCCGGCGCCTTCATCGTGCTCTGTTACATCATCGGCTTTCTGGCGGTCGGCTCCATCATGCGCTGGAGCGACTTCCCGGCCGAGGGAATCACCTCTCTCTCCGCCCTTTTCATCATCATGCTGGAGCTGGGGCGCCATCTCGGTGGCGAGTGGCTGGGACAGGTGTTCATGCGCTTTGCCGGATTGGGCATGTTCCTGAGCTATCTGGGTGCCTTTATCGCCCTCTCCTACGCACCGCTGCGCCAGTTCATCACCGGCACCCCGAGCTACTTCTGGCCGGAGCGTTTCCAGCGCGAGAACGAGAATGGCGTACGGATTGAAGCCCTCAAGGTGCAAGCCTGGGTGGTCTGTCTGTTCATTGCCACCAAGTCCATCTTTACCCTGATCAACCCGGAAGGGGCCGCCGCCCTCTATGAGCTGGTCATCACCATGACCAATGTCGGCATGACCCTGCCCTACATGTTCCTCATCTACGCTTGGTATCGCTATCGCAACAACCCGGCGCTGGGCAAGGACCTGATCTTCTTCAAGAGCGCGGGCTCGGTACTGCTTGCCACCATCATCAGCCTGATCCTGGTCGCCTTCGGCAACGTCTTTACCGTGGTCGCCCCCTTTATCTCCGGCGATATCTCCACCGGCGTCTGGACCATCATTGGCCCGCTGCTGTTCGTGGTGATCGCCATGCGCTTCAAGATAAAGCAGGAAGATGCCCACTAAACGGTAAGCAATGCGCCATGCCAATCGGGACTGTTCTGGTCCCGATTTTTTTAGCGCCTGCTTCCGCTCGCCATCACGACCAGCACGTAGTTTCAATGTAAAAAAGACTCCATGGAGACCTCTTTTACGCTCTCCTCGCCGTCAGAGCGCGCTCAACGCCGTAAATTATCAATATCAAGGTGAGAATGATTGTGAAGCGCCAGTTCACGACATATAACTTAGCGAGATATCCCTGTATTTCGTCCGGTAGAGCTGATCATGATGATGCGTTCCCTCCTTCCCCTGTTGCTTGGCGCAGTAATGCTGCCGGCCACTATGGACAGTGCCCATGCCAACCCCTTTTCCGCCAGCAGCAAGAGCAGCAGCGGCTTTCTCGAGCGACGGGATGTGCCCAACCTCAGCTCGGCTGCCTTCGTGGTAGCCAACCACAGAACCGGCGAGGTGATCTCCGAGCGCAACGGCAACCGGGTAATGCCCATCGCCTCACTCACCAAGCTGATGACGGCGCTGGTGGTGCTGGATGCCAACCTGCGCCTCAACGAAATGCTCACCGTGACCAATGCCGACATCGACCGCATCAAGGGAACCGGCTCGCGCCTGGCCATAGGTTCCAGGCTCAGTCGCGCCGAAATGCTCCATATCGCCCTGATGTCCTCTGAAAACCGTGCCGCCTCGGCGCTGGCCCGCCACTATCCCGGCGGCCAGCGTGCCTTTGTCGAGGCGATGAACGCCAAAGCCCGCATGCTGGGGATGTGGAATACCCGCTACGCCGACAGCACAGGGCTCAACCCACGCAATGTCTCCACCGCGCAGGATCTGGCCAAACTCGCCGCCGCAGCGGCCTCCTATCCGCTGATCCGTCAGTACTCCACCGACGAGCAGAGCTATGTGCGCACCAACAAACGCCAGCTGCACTACCTCAACTCCAACCGGCTGATCCGCGAAGGGCAATGGGAGTTCACCCTCTCCAAGACCGGCTATATCCGCGAAGCGGGCCGCTGTCTGGTGCTGGGTACCAAGGTCAATCGTGAGCCGGTGATCATGGTGCTGCTCAATGCCGAAACCACCAACGATCGGGTCGCCGATGCCAAGCGGATCAAAACCTGGCTGGAGAGCTCGGGCAGAACCACCCTTGCAGCCAACCAGAGCAGCATGCTGACTCACCAGTAAGCTCGAGATCCCCAACCAAGCGAGGCACCTGCCTCGCTTTTTTTATCTGCATGAGCGCGCCCAAAAAATGGGATCCAGTTCCCGCTACAGGTAACACCTTCCGCCATTCAGTTACAAAACGTAACTACTCAACAGCGTGATTCACACTAATAGAATCAATTGGTTGTAACCTGGCAGCGAGAATTTTAGCGTGCCATCACAACCCCTGTAACGACGAGCCACCATGCGTATTTCCAGTATCGAGTGCGGGCGGGTACTGGCCATTCTGGCCGTGATGACCATTCACGTATCCCCCTTCGCCAATCCGTTCAATCCCGCCCTGTGGGGAAGTGGATCCTGGCTCTGGCTGAGCGGCACCATCAACCAGTTATGTCGCTTTGCCGTGCCGCTGTTTTTCCTCTGTGCCGGTTACTTTCTGCAGCCGAGACTGAGCCGCGAAGCGCCGCTGACCGTGGCCTGGCGCTACTGCCACCCCTTGCTGCTGCTCTGGCTGGTATGGAGTCTGGTCTACCTGCTGGTGCCGTTCAATCCGCTGGATGCCGTGCAGCAAGGCTATCTGGCCTCCCTGCGCGGGCAGTGGCAATTCCAGATCGGCGACCCCCTCAATGGCTGGCTGGTGGGCGGTATGATCCACCTCTGGTTCCTGCCAGCCCTGGTCATGGCGGTGGCCCTGCTGGCACTCTGCTACCGGCTTGGCAGACCATCGTTCGCCCTCTGGCTGGGTCTTGACCTCTACCTGCTGGCGCTGCTGGGGGGCTCCTATGCCAAGCCGCTGCTGGGTGCCGAGTGGCCACTGCTCACCCGTAACGGCCCCTTCTTCTCCCTGCTGTTTGTGGCGCTCGGTGCCCTGCTGCGCCAGCGTCAGTGGCAGCCGGATATCCGCACCGGCTGGCAACTGCTGCTGGCTGGGGTGACGCTCTATGGCTGTGAAGCCTGGGCGCTGCAGCACTTTGCCGCAGTGCCGCTCACCCGCCACGACTTCCTGCTCGGCTCCCTTCCCTGGGCTATCGGCCTGTTTGGCCTGCTGCTGGCCAACCCCGAGTGGGGCAAGGGCAGCTGGCTTGAGCGCCAGGCCCCCAAAGTGCTCGGGATCTACTGCCTGCACATGATGCTGGTGGTCTGGCTCTTCGTGTTCGGCCCGCAGGGCGCATCCATCCTGTGGGAGATTGCCAAGGTGCCGCTGCTGCTGGGAGCGTCGTTGCTGGTCTATCGCCTGATGGCGGCCCTGCCCCTCGCCCGCCGACTGCTGCGTACTCGCTGAGTCCGGTATCCGGCCCGTCCTATCGGGCCGGATACCTCTTCACGTTTAGCCCCTTTCTCTTCCGCTACGCCCTTTTTGCTCTCGCTTCATTACCGCAGTTTGCTGCAATGGTTCTACTTTTCAGCCGCGCTTCCCCAACCGTAAAACCTGCCACCACAGCCCCCCTCCATTTTCACCTTGCCAGACAAATGAAAATCAATATCATTGGCATCCCGCTTAAGCGGGTCAGGCTAATTATAATTAAATCAATATGTTCGATCCGTCAGGTCGACATCCAAAGAGTCAATATTGAATATGCAGCACCCTCACTTTCGCAGAACGCTGGTTTCGCTGGCACTGCTGGGCACCGGCTTCACTGCCCAGGCCGCCGATGAAACCATGACAGTGGTTGGCAAACGATCCCAGCATCAGGAAGTTGCCACCGCAACCCGTACCAATACGCCAGCCAAGCTGGTTCCCCAGACCATCGACAGCGTCAAGGTCAGCGAGCTGACCGCCTTCGGCCAACCCACATTGAGCGAAGCTCTGGTCGGCATTCCAGGTGTTGATGCAAGCGGTGATACCCGCTTCGACGGCGTCACAATCCGCGGCTTTAGCGCAGGCACGGATTTCTATCTCGACGGATTCCGCGACGACATGCAGTACACCCGGGATCTCGGCAATATCGAACGGGTAGAAGTGCTAAAGGGCCCGGCAGCAGTACTCTACGGGCGTGGTAGCAGCGGCGGCATCATCAACCGCATCAGCAAAAAACCGCAGAAAGGGCAGGAGTCCAGCGTCACAGTACGCGTGGGCAGTTACGATTACCAACGCATGGCCGCAGACCTGAGCGCCGAGCCGAGCGAGGCGGTGCAACTACGACTCAACGTCGCTCAGGAAGACAACGACAGCTTCCGTAATGGCGTTCACGGCAGACGTACTATGGTGGCACCAGCCATGAACTGGGATATCACTGATCGATTGAGCTGGCTACTGCAATACGAACGCAATGAATCGCACCGCACGCCGGACCGCGGTATCCCCAGCCTTAACGGTCGTCCAGCAGATGTGCCACGTGACGCCGTCTATAGCGATTTACGGCGTGACTACATCAACGATCTGGCACAGTCGGCACGCTCTCGCTTCACTTGGGATGTAAACGACGACTGGCAGGTGCGCCAGCAACTGAGCCTGATCGATCTCTCGAGCCAGTTCGACAATACCTACATAACCAAAATGGAAGGTGAGCAAATAACTCGAACTCGCTGGCAGCAAGATTTACAAACCCGTAATCTCGCCTCCAGTCTTGAGGTCGAAGGACACCTGCAGAGTGGCCCCATTGCCCACACCCTATTGGTCGGCACCGATCAGGGGTGGCAGGAGCGTTATCCCAAGCTATGGAAAAGTCCTGATCTTAAATCTTTCAACCTTTACAACCCTGAGGCCCTACCGACCTACGACGGCAAGATGTCCCTTTCCTCTGACAAGCAACATAAAATCCGCAGTATCGGGACTTATGTACAAGATCAGCTCTCAATGGGCGACTGGACACTGCTGCTAGGACTGCGTTATGACCAATTCGAGGTCAACAGTCGTGACAATAAAAACCCGGCTGAGGAGACAATCTCAAACCACAGCCTGAGCCCGCGCGCAGGATTGGTATGGAATCCGATAGAAGAACACGCTTTCTATCTCTCTTACAGTAAAAGCTTTATGCCCAATGGCGGTGGCGTGACAGGCCTTAACCAGATCGGTGATAAAAACAACACTCTAGACCCAGAGCTGACCCGTCAATATGAGACCGGCGTCAAGAGCGACTGGCTAGATGGCAAACTGGCAACCACCCTCTCCATCTACCGGCTGGAGATGTATAACAAGCGAACCAAAGATCCACTCGATCCCAGCAAGATACTCCTCACTGGCCTGCAACGTACCGACGGTATCGAACTCAGTACACGAGCTCAGCTGAACGACGAGGTTTATCTCCGCGGCGGCATAGCTCTGCAAGATGCAGAAATGGTGGAAGACTCCATCAATAAGGGCAATCGCCCAAGCAGCGTATCACGCCTAAATGGCGAACTGTTTGCCGGTTATCAGCAAGGAAAGCTCGGCTGGTTCGGCGAGAGCGGTGTTACCGCTGTGGGTGATCGCTTTGCTGACAATGCCAATACCACGGTGCTCCCCGGCTATGCACGCGTTGATACCAGAGCGGGCTATCGCTGGGAACATTGGGAAGCGCAGTTCGGTATGGAGAACCTGTTTGACACTCACTACTACGTAAGTGCTACCGGCGCCTCTCAGATCATGCCCGGCTCCCCACGGCAGGTTAATTTGACTACGTCCTACCGTTTTTGATCCAGTGACAACCACCCCGACTGGCCAGCCCTTGCTGGCCAGTTTTTTATGAAGCAACCACGATGAAACGCAGAAGAGTTCCCCTTCACAACAACAAATGGGTACGCCGCCTCCATGCCTGGGCCGGTTTTTTTACCCTCGCCCTGATGCTGATGTACGGCATCACCGGTCTCTGGCTGCAACACCGTGCCGTGTTGCCCATCCCCGGCCCCCACACCGACAAATCGAGTGAAGAGATAGTGCTGGAGGCGCCACTCGCCAGCCCGGAGCAGCTGAAAAGCCTGCTGCAACAGCGCTATCCCGATACCTTTGCCGACGGGCGAACCATGCTCACCCCGGCCCAGACCCTGCCCACCCCGAACGGCCCGCTCACCCTGCCCGCCAAGTGGGAGATGCGCGGCGTCACCCTCAGCCAGAGCGTGGCCGCCAGCTATGTCGAGGGTACCCTGCTGGTACGTACCGACCTGCAACTGGCCAACTTTGCCGCCAGCCTCAACCGGCTGCACCGCGGTATGGGCACCGGCCTCGGCTGGCAGCTGTTTGGCGATATCGCCGCCCTGGCCCTGTTGCTGCTCGCCCTCACCAGCCTGTTTATGTGGACCAAGCTGCACGGCACACCCAGAGC